>JALONZ010000045.1 GCA_025454675.1 Anaerolineae bacterium
TTCATCTTTGAACAACACATTATAGGTACGGGCGCTATTGAACGGCGGGTCTAAATAAATCAAATCCACACATTCATTGGGAAAATAGGCACGATTTCGCAAAATTTCTAAATTATCGCCATAATAGAGTGTGTTTATATTCATCGTCTAGGATTCCATCGCATAAATTTGTACAATTGAGCTAACTAAGTATAATCTAAAAAACATCATTTGTCAGAACGAATCTTTTAGGAAATGTGTTATGTCTGCAAAATCATCCGATATCGTCAGCACTGCCAAAGTCGAATCATTTGTGTATATGCCTCCACCCGCCGCGTTTGGCGCGGCGCTCATCTTGGTCAAGCCGAATCTGGGTTATCCGCTACCTGCCCCTGTCACGGTAAGCCTACCTGTTTTGGGTGCGGTATTGCGCGGATTGCGTCGTGCCAGCCCATTGGGACGGATTGTTATCACCGAAGGGGTGGCGGATGAGCAATCTGCCGAGCGCATTTTTAAGCAATTGGGCGTATTGGAGTTGTTGGATGATAACATGCGGATTGCCGATGCCGAATCACTCCTCATGGCGGAATATGAGAATATTGCGCCTAACCCTGTGCGTTTTCCGACCATGACCGCGCCCAAATACATCGGGGATTATGATTGTTGCATCAGTGTGGGGACATTCAAACGGTCAATTCATAAAGACCAACCGCATGTTTCTGCCTCGATTAACAATTTATTTGGGGTTTTCCCCCGCGAGAAATATCATCATCAAAATGTGCATTTGCGTGGACAATTGCATCGCCCTAGTGTGCCAGAAGTGCTACGTGATGTCTATTTTACAGTTGGACGGTATTTTCATGGCTCTGTAGTAGATTTGACGTATAAATTGGTTCAAGATTCGACAGGTGATGAAGCCGTGCCGATTGGTCAGGTGGTCTGGGGAAATGATTTATTGGTGGTGGACGAAATGGCGTGCAAAATTGCGGGTGAACCGACTCCTGATTATATCCATACAATTCGTGCGATTCGTGACCAATTGAAAGAAGGTGCCAAATGACCCCACATCAACCCCCACCCAACAAAGAAATCATGGCAAAATGGGCGCGAGATTTGCTAAATAGCAATGCGCTCATCCTCGATTTTGAGACGACAGGACTGCATGGCGCGGATATTGTGCAAATTGGTGTGCTGGATATGAACGGCGATACCCTATATGAGCAATTGGTCAAACCGTCTATGCTCATCCCACCTGATGCGACCCGTGTACATGGCATCACCAATGCAATGGTTATAGATTGTCCCGCATTTGAGGATTTATACATCGAATTTAGCGTGTTATTGGCGGGGCGGACGATTGTGGCATATAACGCCGAGTTTGATAAAGGCATTTTGACAGGGGTATGTAAACGGCGCACTTTGCCGATTCCGCGTGTAAAAGGGTGGGAATGTGCGATGCGGTCTTATGCGCGGTATCAATTTGGTGGGCGTGGTGGTGGCAAATGGCAAAGTTTATCCAAAGCGTGTATTCAGCAAGGTATCCCCATAGAAAATGCCCATACTGCGCTTGCGGATTGCAAAATGACATGGCAATTGATTAAAAAAATGGCGGGTTTATGAAAACCTACCACATCGCATCAGGTATTCTGCGCCAAGAGAATACCATTTTGATGATTAAACAAGGCTCAACAGATGAGATACCTTATTGGTTTATCCCTGGCGGGATGATTGAATATGGTGAGCATATTGAACACGCACTCAAACGCGAAATTCAAGAAGAAACGGGCATTGTGGCTACACATATTGGCAATTTGGCATATATTGTTCAAGTGATTAGCCACACCCACCAAACGATTGCATTTGTCTTTGATGTTACCCACTTTGTTGGTGTTTTAGCACATGATGACCCTGATGAACTCATCCATGAGGTGCAATTTATGCCTGTTCAAACCGCGATTCAGGAATTAGAACATGTCCCTTGGGCATCTATGAAACAGCCTCTCATTGCCTATTTGCAATCACAAGTGCCAGCAGGCACGCTTTGGCAATATCGGCAACATGGTGAATTTGAATATGAATTGGTGTCGCGGTTGCCTGCCCAAAAATAATTTTTTAGAGGAATAAACATGGATTTACTCAAATGGCGTGATGAATTTCCGATTTTGACCACCTGCACCTATCTCATCAGCAATTCACTCGGTGCAATGCCCCGCGGGGTATATGATGCCGTCCGCGCTTATGCCGATACATGGGCGACATTGGGTGTGCGGGCGTGGGGTAGCCGATACGACAATTTGCCGACATGGTGGGAACTGAAAGGCGCGGTGGGTGATAAAATCGCCCCGTTGATGGGTGCGCCACAAGGCAGTGTGTTGGTACATGAAAATGCCAGCATCGCCAATAGTATTTTGATGAGCGCGTTGGATTGGTCAGATATGCGCCGTGATAAAGTCGTCTCGACAGACCAAGATTTCCCATCCGATGTGTATAGTGTGCGTGCCATGCTCCCCGCACATGTCCATCTGCATCTGGTGCGGAGTGATGACGGTATGACCATCAATACGCAAAAATTGTTGGATGCGATTGATGAACGCACACGCTTAGTCAGTATCAGTCATGTGTTGTTCAGAAGTGCATATATCATGCCTGTACAAGCCATCATCCAAAAGGCGCACGCGGTTGGGGCGCAGGTGTTATTGAATGGCTATCATAGCATCGGCATTATCCCTGTGGATGTGACGGCGTTGGGCGTGGATTTTTATATCGGCGGGACGCTCAAATGGATGTGCGGTGGGTCTGGCGGGGTGTTTATGTATATTCGCCCCGATTTGCTCACCAGCTTATCCCCAAAAATCACGGGTTGGTTTGCACATCAACAACCCTTCGGCTTTGACATTGAAAATTTTACCTTGCGTGAAGATGCGTATCGGTTGGCGAATGGCACACCACCGATTGCCGCCTTATATGCGATACAACCGGGTGCCGATATTTTGAATCAAATCGGTGTGGATGTGATTCGTGCCAATTCGCTTCGGCAAACTGAATTATTGATTCGGTTGGCAGATGAAGCTGGGTATCCTGTGAATAGCCCACGTAATCCAGATGAACGCGCGGGTACGGTTACACTCAATCCACCGAATGCGTATGCGGTATCACGCGAATTACTGGCGCGGAATATTGTGATTGATTATCGGGAAGGGGCGGGTATTCGGGTTGCGCCGCATTTTTATAACACGGATGATGAAATTCGCACGGTGATGGCTGAAATTAAACAGATTTTAGAAGATGGTAGTTGGCAAAAGCATATACAGGGCAAGGCATTTGTGACGTGATGATTTAAGGTGTTTACCCCACACCCTAACCCCCTCCCATTGCATGGAGAGGGGGAACAAAGGGGGTGAGGTCTCCCTTCCTCTACGAAGTGGGGGAAGGATTGGGGATGGGGGTGCTTTTGTTATTAATTTGCTGTATCAGGGGGAGGGGGTAGAGGTTTATCCTCATCATCGCCAGATGAGGATTCATCTTCATCAAATTGCACATCACTGAGCAATTCTTCAATTTGACTGATGAACTCTTGGCGCAATTTAGAAACAGCCTCATTATCGCTATCTAGCGGAGAATCGCCCTGCGGTATGGTTTCGATTTTAGCTATTTCATCAACCGGGCTGGCATCACCATAAATGACGCGGAGCAAACCCGGTAAATAACGGTCTAAGACCACCACATTGGCATAAACAACTTGCTTGACCAAGATGGGTGGGAAGTCTGTGCCTTCCACATCAATGCTGGTCTTATAGCGAATTTCGCCATCATTATAATCAATTTCAAAATTGCCGATAATCATGCCATAATTGGCACGGCTGATGAACTCAACCACCTCCGCTAATTTATCTTTGGGGGCATTAATGGGACAAACCGAGTAAAAAACAAATTGTTCTTGGGCTTCACGAGCTTGGGCATAGCATGTCCAGCGCCCATTTTTGCCACTAAATGTCATGGTTAAAACAGGGGCATCATCCATTTCATAAAAATGCCAATCGTCTTCTTTGAAGAATCGCATAATGGCTTCATATATACGTCCCCTTGTCATCTCATTGTCCTTTTGTGGCAATCTGCCACCTTATTCGCCAGTATGTTTATCCGAATCACGTTCTGCCAATGTGTCTATCCCTTCTGTGACGACAGGCATCATCCCGGTTGTTGCCCCAATATCTTCGCGGTGGTCACGCCGTTTTTTGGACGGTAAGTCATTTGGCTTGGGTGGCTCATCGGTTGGACGGCGCATAATGCCAGAGGGAGAATTCCAGTCACCGGTAACTTTGGGATTATCAGACATATCAAACTTCTCCATCAGTTAATCACGTAATTTTATCGTACTCTGAAAACGGTTTGAATGCAATTTTTTGGTGTTATTCTGGCACAACCCGCAACGTATCTGCGCCATTGATGCGCCCTGCAACCCACCCAATAATTCTATCCGCAGTTTGTACTTGCCACCATACGTTATTTTCCGATTCGACCGGTCCCGCGATAATCCGCACAAATTCGCCTGCCCGTAATACGGTGAGCGGAATATTACCCGTATTGGGTGCTGGGCGAAGGTTAAGTTCAATTGCGATTACCTGCAGTTGTTGATTCGGTTGGAACTCGCTATCTTCAATGACACCCGGTGGGATATATTGGGGTGGTGGCGCGGATGATGGCACGGGACCCGTCACCCAATTGGTGACAATACCGCCCGTTGTGCCTGTAATATCCTGAATCACACCATTTGTCTGTGCCAGATATTGCCGTCCGCCCGCCTCGACCAAAACCGCGTTGCCATTCGGCGACCATGCCACCCGACTGGGTGCGGTTGTGCCGATTTGCCCCGTCAAGAAATTTCCCGCGCTATCCACAATTTGAACAGGCGCATTAAAATCACTGGCGGGTCTGCCCAGCGCATAAACCGCGCCACTTGGTGCTTGAATCGCGTTTTGTAACCATAACCCTCGCCCCGACCCATCCAATAAAATTTGTTCATCCGACCCATCTGGATTAACAGTGGCAATCACCACCCGCCCTTGAGGATTGAACCCACTCACCAACAAGCGACCATTGCTCAACCATTGAGCGTAGTCATATGCCAGCACATAATCGGGCGGGCTTTGTGGATTGTGATTCGGTGACATGATGAAAATCGCGCCACGCCCACCCCCATCTTGCGGTGCATTGCGATTAATCACCCGTACCGCCATTAATCCGCTCCCTGCCGACCACAAAATTTCTTGCGAATCGTAGAAAAATGGAATGCTTCCTACCAACATGCACCCTTCATGACCAGCGTATGGGCAGTCGTGCAAAATTTGGCGCGGTACGCCACCATCCCAGACCCACACTCCTTCGCGGTTGTTGCGATTATCAGGTTTAATAATCATGCTGACGATTGACCCATTCGGAGACCATCCCGCCGATGAGACAAATACATTATTTTCGGAGCGGGTTGGTGCGGGGAAGGCATCCAACGGCACAACCCCCTCACCATTGCCATCTCGCGCATATAACACACCCGCACTATCGGTATAAATCCAACGACTGGGGTCGAATGGATGCCTGACAAATAAGCTAATTCCGCTTGCGCTCGTCCCAAAATTGACGGGTGAGGGCAAAATCGCGTTGGGGTCTAATACGAAGGCTTGCGGATTGATGCCGATAATCTGCAAATTCGGTTGAAAGGGGATTTCATCGCGTGAAATGGTTGGTGGAACATCCAACAAAGGCGGGACAGTTGGCGGATTGAATGGAATGGGGGTATTTGTCTCGGCGGGTTGGGGCGTGCCACCTTCTACGGGCGGTGTGACGATGCCTAAATCTTCCACAGGCGCGGTGGCGGTGATGATAATCGGTGTCGCGTCAATGGTTGGCGCGGGCGCGATGGTGACAGTGGGTGTTGGTGATTCGATTGGCGGGAAGGTTGGTGTTGGTGTTGGCGCGGTGATGGTATTCAGCGCGTTAATCGTGGCGACCAATGCCGTTGCGGTGATGTCTATCTCGCTAATGGGTGTGACGGTGGGTGTTGGGCTGGGTGTTTGGGTATATGATTCTGCTGTACGTGTGAGCAAAAGCGCGGTCACGGTGGCGGCGACTTGCTCATATAACGCAGTGGCGGATGCTTCGGCATTTTCGGTGGATGTGGCGGTTGCGCTTGGTGTTGATGTTGGCGCGAGTGCCGTTTCGGTGGCGGCGCGTTGAATCGCTTGCACCGCCGTTTGGGTAAAATTGGGTGTTGGGGTGTTGGTTGGCGCGGGCGTATTGGTTGGCGCAGATGTATTGGTTGGTTGTGGTGTGCTGGTATTGGTCGCTGTGGCGGTTTCGGTTGGGATAACAGGCACAGGACTCGTGGTTGCGCTTGGTGTGACAGTTGGGCGCGGTGTATTGGTTGGTTGTGGTGTCGGCGACCATGTGCTAGTCGGCGTTGGTGTATAGGTATTGGTCGCGGTTGGGGTGGCGCTAGGTGTATTGGTGAATATCGCCAGTGGCAACGGCGTGAGTGTTGGCGGGATGGTATTGGTTGGTGATGGTGTTTCGGTTGGGGGCGGTGTAAAACTCGCCGTTGGCGTTAATGTTGAGGTATCGGTGGGTGTGGGTGTGGCGGTATAGGTCTCGCTTGGATTCGGCGTATTCGTCGCAGTGGGCGATGCCGTGTTGGTCGGCGTAAAAGTCACGCTTGGCGTGTTGCTGACCACTGGTGACGGGGTTGGTGTTGGTGATGGACGGGCGGTATTGGTCGCAACGATGAATGGGGTAGTGGGGTCTTGTGCGATGCGTGTGGCTTCATCAGTCATGACGACAGTCGGCGTAATGCGCGGGATAGCATCGCCACTACAGCCAGCCAAAAACATCAAAATGATGACCAATCCCAAAATGCCCCGTTGTGCCATGCGGATTTTTTCCCTCTCATGAAAGATTCTATCCCTATTATGACACATTCTCATCCCTCATGCCCACTACGACAACAAAACGTTCACCCTACGCTGGATACAATTAAGCAATGGTAGTTTTTTTACACACCGATTAGAATGTGGAAAATATAATTAACATTGGATTGAATGATGACTCAACAGCCCCTTTTTAAGACCATCCCATTCCCATCGTCCCGTCATATTGTGGTGGATGCGGGTTATTTGGCGCACAATCGGCATATCATCTACGGATTTTTGGAAATTGATGTGACCGTCCCCAAGTCATTCATACGTGATTATAAAGCCAAAACGGGTGAATCGTTGTCACTCACCGCGTATTTGGTGATGTGTTTGGCACAAGCCATTAAAACACACCCATTGGTGCAAGCCTATCGTGGCTGGCGTGGGCATTTGGTGGTCTATGATGCGGTGGATGTGGTGACACTCATCGAAGCCGAACAAGGTGGTGTCGCCATTCCGCATATCATCCGCAACGCCGACCAAAAAACACTGCTCCAGATTCATCAAGAAATCCGCGATGTGCAACATAAGCGTACCGATAGCCCGCAACGCGCCAAAAAATCCAATCCGTTGTTATATGTGCCACGTTTCATCCGTATTCCGCTCACCCGATTATTCTTCAAAAATCCGCACGCCATGAAAAAATATGCGGGGACAGTGGTGATTACATCGGTGGGGATGTTCGGAAAAAGTCATGGGTGGGGTGTGGGATTTTTGCCCATGCACACCACTGGCTTAACAGTTGGTGGCATTTCGCAAAAGCCGATGTTCATCAATGGCGAATGGGCGAATCGGGATGTGTTGTGCCTCACATTGGCATTTGACCATGATGTGGTAGATGGCGCACCCGCGTCTCGATTCGCCAAAGAATTGGTGACACTGCTGGAATCAGGATTCGGCTTATAACCACATGGACTAGGCAATATCTATCATTTTATGCCGATTGCCATTATCATTTTAGCTATGTTGGGTTAACACACCATCGGACGCAATCTAGTGCGTCTCTACAACATTAGAGGACAATCGCTATGCAAATAAAAATCGGTCTGGCGCAAATATACCCCAAATTAGCCGATGTGAACGCCAATTTGACCAAACATCTGGATTATATCCAACGCGCCAAAGCGGATGGCGTAGAATTATTGGTTTTCCCTGAACTGTCCATGACGGGGTATCAGGTACAAGACCTTGTGCCAGAGGTAGCCATTCGCGCCCATGCTGATGACCCCATTTTTGCCCAATTACTGAATGCCAGTCGCGGGATTGATGTGGTGGTGGGGTTGGTTCAGCGCGATTTACGCAATCGCTTTTATATCGCCAGCGCGTATTTATCCAATGGCGAATGTGTGCATATTCACCGCAAAATTTATTTGCCCACCTATGCCATGTTTGATGAAGCCCGTTATTTTGATATGGGTGAACACGTCCGCGCATTCGATACCCGTTTTGGGCGGGTGGGTATGCTCATCTGCGAAGATTTTTGGCACATGTCTCCGCCATATTTGCTGTGGATGGATGGGGCAGATATGCTCATTTTGCAAAGTTCAAGTCCATCACGCGGACTTGACGGTGGCGATGCGCTGTCGGTGGCGCGGTGGGTGGAATTGGTAAATCAGGCGTATGGGAGCATTTTCACCAATTATGTGGTGCATTGTAACCGCGTGGGTTATGAGGATGGCAAAAATTTTTGGGGCGGGTCATCTGTCGTCAGCCCTGATGGTGAATTTTTGACACACGGGCATTATTTTGATGAGATGCTCATCACCCAGATGGTAGATTTGAATCAAACCCATCGGGTACGCAGTCGGTTGCCATTGTTGCGTGATGAACGCCCCGAATTGTTACAACGCGAATTGGCGCGGATTTTGCGCCGTGATGGTCAATAACAATAATATGATGGTGGTTGTAGGGACACGATTCTTCGTGTCCGATACCTAAAATGAACGATAGGATGATAGATGGATGTGAAAGAAACCCTCAGCAAAACCAAAGTGGGCAGGCGCTTTGTCGGATTCATGCGGGCGCTGAATAGTGGCGACCCCGCTATGCTCCAAGCCCAATTGCAATATATCGCCGACCAAGCCCTAGAAGCCCATTCGCCTCAAATTTGGGGCGCACAATTACAATATATCCACGCCATTACAGGCGGTCTGAAAGCCATACAAGTGGTTGCCAGTGATGAATATCAAGTGGTCGTCCTGATGCAAGCCCATAAAGATAATCGGTTGCATCTGATTGAGATGATTGTCGAAGAAGAGTATCCGCATAAAGTTGTTCAATTTATTCAGCGTGTTGCGGGAGAATGACCGATGCCTGATATTTTACACCGCTTGAACATCAATACGATGATTGCCGAAAAAATTTTGACCGGTTTCATCGCCGACCAAATCCAAAAAGTAGGCGCAAAAGGGGCAGTTTTGGGTTTATCGGGTGGGATAGATTCGGCACTCTCCGCGTATCTCTCCGCCAAAGCATTGGGTGCGGAAAATGTCCTCGCCGTGCGAATGCCTTATAAAACCTCATCCCAAGCCAGCCTGACGGATGC
>JALONZ010000589.1 GCA_025454675.1 Anaerolineae bacterium
TGATGGCAATGAGCAAGGCAAAAATGAAGACGGCAATGCCTGCGGCAAAGCGAAACGGTTTGTTTTGGCTAAGACGAAGGAATTCTTCTGTGATGGTAGACCGTATCCCGCGATTCTTGTTCAAAGAGATGACTAATTGTTGCATATCTGCCTCAAAGTCGTTATCACGCACATGAGGGGCATCAATTCTAAACAATTCTGCTATGGATGGGGGCATATTGCTTGGGTTTGGCATGATGGTATTATCTATTAATACAGGTATAATCAAGCATTTCCCGAGCTTACTACGTTCAAATGCTAATTCAAGTTCCATACGTACAGGGTCATCTTCTTGGTCGAGCCGTCTGCCTTTTTCATTTGTAATATTCGCCCATTTGTCATTAATAATGACCAAAAAAATATCACAATCATTGATGGCATTGGATAACTTTTCTCGGAAGTCCTTACCATATACGGGTCTGTAAATATCACGAAAGACATTTTTTTTGCCATATTGTCTGGATAAATAGTCGTAGATGCGCCCTGTAATATGTTGGCTATCAGCACGGCGATAAGAGATGAAAATTTTGGTCATAATTATTCCTAACCACTACTATGTTTATACCGCTTTGATGATAACAATATCCTAACCCGTCATCAACGACATTTGTCATGATTTGTATATGTCATATGACGTTTCTTAATTCGCAAAAACAGCCAAATATGGCTATAATAGAGATTGTTATGTCATTGATTGCAGGGATTCATTCACGCTATGACCACCGACCATTTTTTGCCCACAGATACCCTCATCATTAATCGTTATCGCGTCCGTGACCTGATTGGGAAGGGCGGGATGGGCGCGGTGTATCGTGCTTATGACCGCCTGACAGGGGATGATGTCGCGCTGAAGCATGTGACTGTGCCGAATGTGCAACTGCGTTTTTCCAGCCAAACCGCAGACCCATCCGAAGTGAACTTGCGTCTGATTTTGGCGCAGGAGTTCAAAACGCTCGCCAGTTTGCGCCACCCGCATATCATCAGCGTGTTGGATTATGGCTTTTACGAGTCGCATCAGCCGTATTTCACGATGGAGTTGCTCAAAGATGCCATGCCACTCTCTTCGTTATATCAATTACCCCCAGCGCAGAAAGCCGACCTCATCATCCAAATTTTGGAGGCGCTCAGTTATTTGCATCGGCGCGGGATTATTCACCGTGACCTCAAACCCGCCAATGTGTTGGTGAATGTGACCGCAGACGGTGGGCATCAGGTCAAATTACTGGATTTTGGCTTGGCAATCGCCCAAGATTATCAGATGGATGAGCGCGTGGTTGGCACACTGGCGTATCTTGCGCCAGAGGTATTGCAAGGTGCGCCCGTCAGCCGTGCATCGGATTTATACGCGGTGGGCGTGATGGCATATGAATTATTTGCCCAGCGCCACCCGTTTCTGAAAGATGATACCACTGATTTTATTGAGCAATTATTGACCAAAGACCCAGATACCAGCATATTGCCTGATGATTTATCCATCAAACCGATTATCGAAAAATTGATTACGCGCAAAGTTGAGGCGCGGTATCACTCGGCGGATGTGGTGATTGATGCCATCAGCCGAACAGGGTTGGGGGTGCATATCGAAAAACACACCACCCGCGAAAGTTTTTTGCAAGCCGCCCAATTTGTTGGACGTGATGAGGAGATGCACACGCTATCAGGCGCGTTTATCAATGCCATCGCGGGGCAGGGTAGCGCGTGGCTGGTGGGTGGCGAGAGTGGGGTGGGCAAAAGCCGATTGCTGGATGAATTATCTGTTTTTGCGGTGGTGAATGGCGCGACCGTCCTGCGCGGTCAGAGTGTGAAAAGTGGTGGTATCCCCTATCGGCAATGGCGCGACCCGATGCGCCGTTTGGCGCTTTGTACGGAACTTAGCGATATAGAAGCCAGCATCCTCAAAGAAATTGTGCCAGATATTGGCGATTTATTGGGGCGTGATGTGCCATCTGCCCCCGTGATTGAAGGGACTGCGGGTCAGCAACGGCTGATTTTGACGATGATTGACATCATTTCGCGCCAAAAAGTGCCATTATTGTTGTTATTAGAAGATTTGCAATGGGCATCCGAAAGCCTGAATCCATTGCGCCAATTGTTGCCATTGGTGGGGTCGTTGCCCTTGATGATTGTGGGCAGTTATCGGGATGATGAACGTCCGCATTTGCCTGACGAATTGACAGGCATTAGCACACTCAAATTGAATCGGTTGCGCTTGGCGGATATTGAAGCCCTCAGCGAATCGATGTTGGGTAGCACGGGTCGGCAACCCGAAATTATCGCCTTGCTCCAACGCGAAACAGAAGGTAATGCCTTCTTCATTGTGGAGGTGGTGCGGGCATTGGCGGAGGACGCAGGTCAATTGAATATGGTGGGCATCGTGACGTTGCCCGAAAAAGTCATGGCGGGTGGCATTCAAGCGGTCATCAAACGGACATCATGTCGTATTTATGGCGTGCCGGTAAATATACCTTTGACCTAACCGCATGGTTTACCATGTGCAACGAAGCCGCCGTTTTGGATGTGCATATGGGGAATTGGCAATTTGCCCATGATAAATTGCGCGAAAGCCTGTTGAATGAGTTGCCGATTGACGAAAAAACACGCATTCATCGCCTCGTGGCAACCGCAATTGAAGCGGTGTATCCGAATGATGCGGTGTATGCCGAAGCCTTAGCCGAACATTGGTACATGGCGGGTGACGGGATTAAGACGGCGCTATATGCGTGTATGGCTGGCGAACAAGCCTTGCTGGTGGGCAATTTTCATGGCGCACAAACATTATTGGGGCGCGGGTTGGTGTTGTTGCCTGATACAGGTCAAGAGGTATTGCAAGCAGAATTGCTCAAATATTTGGGGGCGTTGCATTGGCGCAGTAGTGATTATCCTCAAGCGATTCGCTTTTATACCGAAAGCGCCCAAATTGCCACGCGCATGGATGATAAATCTGCCATTGCAGAGGCATATAACGGTTTGGCATTTGTGGAATGCCTGATTGATGAATATACCCAAGCCCAAGACCACGCCCAAATCGCGCTGGAAAATGCGCGGTTTGCCCGCGATAAACGCAATACGGCGCGGGCATTGAGTAATTTGGGGATTGTGGCAGAGAGTCAGCAAGATTTTTCGGGCGCACGCGCTTTATATGACGAATCGGTACACATTTTCCGTACCATTGGTGATGAACGCGGATTGGCATCGGCGCTGAATAATTCGGGCAGTGTGGCGGATAGTTTGGGTGATTATGATGCCGCCAAAGCCGATTATGAAGAGAGCCTGCGCTTGTGCAAGCAAATTGGCTACCGTCATGGCATCGCCACGCTATCTAACAATTTGGGTGTGTTATATGAACGCATGGGTCAATATGATACGGCATGGACATATTATCAAGAGAGTTTATCTGTCTCCACCAATATCCGTGATAGACGGGGTAGCGCCCATGCTTTCATCAATTTGGTGTATACCGCCATCGAGTTGGGGCGCGTATCGGATGCGCGGCAATACATCCGCAACGCGATTTTGGCGGTCAAAGACGGCTACGCGCAGAATATTATCCCGCATATCATTGCGGGCGCGGGCTTTTTGTATTTGCAGATGAATCGGCTGGAGCGGGTTGCCATGCTCATCGGACAATTGGAGCATATTCCGCATGACCACGATTTTAAGACGCTCCGCTTGGCGGCATTGCTCAAAGAACTGAGCCAAAAAATGAATATGGATGATATTCAAGCCATTTCGCATGGGCAAACACCGCACCCGCCGATGGACATATTGAATGATATCCTCGAAGATTTTTTGCGCTTTGATAATACGCGGTTTTAACCTATCCACACCATCCTTGACGGGCGCACGCTGGGGTTGCTGATGGCTTCGGCGATGCGAATCGGCGTGTTGCCCGTATCGGACATATCCAGCAACCACATATCATAAAATCCGAAGCCCAAATCGGGGTTTTCGGCTGTCCATGTCACATAACGCGCATCGGGTGAGAGGGCAAGGTGTAGGATTTCGGTGTATTGGTTGATGATATTATCCCCACCAATGGGTTGTAGGGACGCGATTAATCGCGTCCGTGTTGTAGATGTGGATGAATGATACACGGACGGCAAGAATGCCGTCCCTACGACCTGTGCGCTTTTTGTATTGGGTGTAGTGTGTAGGGGCTTGCCATGGCAAGCCCCTACGATTCCCGATGACATAGAGAACGGGCTAGGGGGTGGGGATATACTATTTATCCCATACACCCCGTCACGCGGGTCATAGGTGATATACGCCACCATCCCCGCCGATGCGGATGCCGAATAACCCATGATGACGGGCGCGGATGCGACTTCGATAGTCGCATCCGCGCGATGCAAAAATAACCAATACCCAAATTCATTCGACCCGCGATAGAGTAATCCATCCCCAAACGGCGTGACTAAATCGGTGAACATGGTCGCATAAACGGCGCTCGGTTGGCTGGGTAGGGTGATGGTTGGTGTGTAGATGATGTTTGTGCGCGGTGCATCGCCATTGATAGGGACGGTGATGAGTGATGCGCCCGTGCCGAGTAAAATTGCC
>JALONZ010000590.1 GCA_025454675.1 Anaerolineae bacterium
CATCCACTTCGGCGTTGAGCGTGATTTTCCCGCCCAATTCGGTGAATAAACGTCCCATGCCATCCACCAACGCGCCTGTGCCACCCATCACATAATGCACACCCCATTCGCGTTCCAAATAATGAATCATGGCATAGATAGATGGGGCATCGAATGGATTGCCACCAATCAGCAGGGGATGGAATGAGAAGCAACGGCGCAAAAATTCATCTTCGATATATTGTGCCACATATTGATAAACACTCTTATACGATTGCAGGCGAATGAGGTCAGGCGCGACTTTGAGCATATCCGTGAAATGCAAAAAGGGTTTATCTGCCAATTCCACAAAACCTTTTTGGAAGATGGCTTTGGTTTTGCTCATGAAGGCTTTATACCCCTCAACATCTTTTGGGTTGCGCTTGGCAATTTGCTCATAGATGAATTCTGGGTCATTGTTATAATCGAAAGGTTGCCCGTTGTGGTCAAAAATGCGATAAAATGGGTCATTGGGGGCAAGTGTGACATAATCTTCACGTCTGCGACCAGCCGCCGCCCAAATGTCATCGAGCATGAATGGGGCGGTAATCACGGTGGGTCCGCCATCAAATTTGAAACCGTTCACCTCATAACCATAAGCCCGCCCACCGAGTTTATCACGGCGTTCAAAAATTTGTACCTCATAGCCTTTGGCGGCTAGGCGAACAGCCGCACCGAGTCCCCCAAATCCACTGCCGATAACAATCACTTTTTTGCTCATAAACCACATTTCTCCTCAATATAAAAATAGCCACCAAGATGGTCTATGGTTGGCACAACTGAATCATAATCTGATTATCTGCCTAAAAAAGGGGAGTGACAAGTGAATGTTATGGACTTCTAAATAGAATATTATGGGATGCTCATTTATAGGGGGAATTGTAAGCGGGGTATGAGAGATAATATGCGCGGGGCATGGGGCTTGCCATGGCAAGCCCCTACAATCCATTTTGTTTATGATTTTTATGCTCCGCGAATCACGGTATAGGTGAGGTCGGTGTCGGTGATGGTGAGCGCGGTGATAGTGCGTGAGCCTGTGTGTCCTTGCGCGAGGGTGCGCCATGAGCGGGCAACCGCGTTATTGGCGGCAGTTATTTGTTGGTCGGTGATATTTGAGCCGTTAACTATGATGCTGGTGGCTGTCCATGTGACACGCCCATCGGCAAGAGTGGGGACGAGGGTGGTTTGTACGGTGTAGGATGCGCCATCTCTGCTACGGCGTGGTGTATAAGTGGCGGTCACAACGACTTGCCCCGCTTGCAAATCTACCGATTTATTGCTGACAGTCACACGGGCGGGGTTGGTGATGCGAAAACTGCTATTGATTTCATCTTCAGTGACGGTGATGGTAACAGTGCGTTGGACTTGGCTTTGGGCGAATGTGGGAGCGACCAACACCGATAATATGGCAACAATGAGGAGTCCTAAACTGATTTTGCGAGCCGATTTCATGTGAATCCTCCTGAAAATAGATATTGCATTTGCGATTGACTTTAGTATGCCAAACAGGTGTTATCAATCTATTTTCAAATTGCGAGGATGTGCAAATTGTTTGCAAAATCTCAGTTTACATCGTTTAAGAATTGCCCCACCACGCGCTGAAAATCATCCCATGCTTCGGTATGTACCGCGTGAGCGCATGAAAAAATCTGCAAACGGGCATCTGGGGCGTTGCCGATGATGTATTGGGCATATTCTGGCGGATTCAGATAATCTTTATCCCCCAACATCATCAAGAGTGGGGCGCTGATTTGATGCGCGATGCTCCGCGAGACATCCCCACCAGAATCAATAATCATGTGAATGGTTTTTATCCACCCCAACACAAACGCATCGGCATGAGCGATTTGGTGGCGTGCCTTCAGTTCATCTGTCATCCATGTGGCGGGGAACATACGCTGTGCATGTGGGCGCATGGCGCTCCCATAATACCCAACCGCCCCCCATACCGCGATGGATGCGAAGCGGGCAGGGTCATAAGCGCCCATGAGCAGGGCAATTTCACCACCATCCGAAAAACCCATCAGGTGTGTTTTTGTGATAGCCAGCGCATCCAAAAATGCCAACATATCCCGCGCATCACGTTGATAAAAATCATGCGGAAAGGTGCGCGGTTTGGGTGTAGATGCACCATATCCGCGCAAGGTGGGGGCAATCACCCGATAATGCGGAGTTAGCCATTCGACCACATGCGGAAATTGTGTATCACCTGTGCCTAAAAATCCGTGTAGCATGAGCATAACGGGTTTATTGCCACCTGTATCCACATAATCAATCCCCGCGCCAGTCTGTAATGTGATGAACGGCATGAATTAATCTCCTTTGGGGATGACAAAAATGGCATTTCCAGAGCCGATATAAATCAAATCGCCACCGCCACTGCCGGGTTTGACGACAACCGCCTCCAATGAATCGAGTAAACCGCCTCCAATGAATCGAGTAGGGATTCATCACGTAGGCTATAACTGCTATTAAAATTGCCACTCAATGAGGTTTGATACACACGATGTTGATTTTGTGTGGCGATATATAAACTTTGCGAGGTCACATTGCTATCCAAAAACATGCTATTGGCGCTGGTGATTTCTTGTCCAACAGGGAACGCCCCAAAGCCAAAATTTTGCAATGCGCCTTCACGATATTTGATAATCACCCCATCCGATTGCAACACATAAATGCTCCCTTGCGAATCAATCTCAAGGTCTACCGCGCCC
>JALONZ010000001.1 GCA_025454675.1 Anaerolineae bacterium
ATAAGCGAATGGTGTTAGGAATCCGATGAGAATGATACAAGCAAATAAAGTGACTGTGCTATACAACGCCAATTTTTTAAGCTGAACGGCATAAAATGGCGATGTATTGACATAATTTTCAACAATGGATGTTTTGCTATAGGTGGTCATTAGGCTTGTTCTCCGCTTCCATAATAAACCCAATACCGCGCAGTGGCGAATAAGAATAATGTGATTGCCAGTGCAATGACGAACATCAGCCACGCTAATGTTGAGCCATATCCCATATCTTGTTGGGCAAAGGCATTTTTATACAGGTGGATGTTATAGAATAATGTGGCGTTATTGGGGTCACCAGTACCTTCTTTGAGGATGTAGGGAACTTCAAAATAACGGAAAATGCCAATCACCGATATGATAAGGTTATAAAACACAACGGGCGAAATCATGGGGAAGGTGATGCGTCTAAAGATGGTTAAGCCATTTGCGCCATCCACCCGTGCCGCTTCGTATAATTCAGTAGGGACACCTTGCATACTGGCAAGCATGATGAGCATGGCATTTCCGACACCCCATACCCCAATAATATTTAATGCAGGGTAAATCAAGTTAATATCGAATAACCAATTGGGTTTACCCAGTCCTAAATCGAACAAAATTCGGTTTAGCCAACCCGAATCGGTATTCAAAACACCGCCCCAGATATAGGCAGACGATACAACTGGTACAATATAGGGCATGTAAAACAGGGTGCGAAAGATAGGTCTGCCGATGAGATATTTTGAATTGAGTAATGCCGCCAGCGCGATGGGGATGATAATCGAAAGGGGCAAGGCGATGAGGGCAAATTTGAATGTGGATGAAAGTGCAGGACCGAGTAATGGGTCTTGTAACAGGTATGCGTAATTTGCGAAATTGTTGAATTTGATGTTATCAGGGTCTGTTAGCTTGAAATCCATGAAAGAAAATATAAGCGAGGCAATCATCGGCATAATGGTGAATCCCAATAATCCGATAATCCAAGGTGATAAGAACACCCATCCCCAAAGTTGTTGGCGGCGATATAATGAGAATGTTCTCTCTTTGACTTTCATTTGAGATGATGAACTAGACTTGGTAATGTCCATAATATATTCCTCGAATTGGGTGGTAGGTGTGAGTGATGAAGGGTAGGGTAGGTTGTCCTACCCTTCGTTGATTTGATACAGAAATTAGGCTTCTGGTTCTGCGGGTTCTTCTTTGAAGATGACATCTAAGTCGGCGACCAATTTTTCGAGTTCGGCGGCGACATCGAGGTCTGGTGTGCTTTCAATCAGGCTTTGGAATGCGCCGATGCGGTCTTTGGCTTTGAGGTAATTTGGCATGGCATATTCGTGGTTGGGGCTATCAGCATAAGCCAAGCTATCTTTTGCAACTTGCCAATTTACGCCTTGTGTGAAGGTTTCATCGAGTTTTGCAAAGAAAGCATCAGTGTCTTCTTCACGGGCAGGCATACCACCATAGACCAACAACAGTTCGTCAGAGGCATCGCCCAAGAGGTAGGCTAAAACTTCAAATGCGGCTAATTGTTCTTCAAGGGGCATATCAGCAGATCTACGCATCAAACGGAAGCTATCACCATGGAGTTTGGCAGTGGTGACACCATTGAAGGATGGCATAACTGCCAAATCCCATTCATTGCTAGTGCCGACACAGCAGGTATACCACAGGTGGGTGTGTGCCATTGCAACGCGACCAGACGAGAAGGCATTACCATTTGCCAACAAATCGCTACCAACTTGGGAAGCATTGGGGATGAATTTGTCTGTCCAGATACCGTTATAGTACCAGGTGAAGGCATCAGTCCATGCTTGTGGCAACACTGCGCCACCATCTTCACCAACCAAAGAGGTTGCACCGAACATGGTAGAAATACCGCGTGGTTCGTTCCATTGTGAATTGAAGCCCCATTGTTCAACGGTAGTGGCATCAAATTCTGCCATTGTTGCGTCGTTA
Organism: Anaerolineae bacterium; assembly: GCA_025454675.1. Lineage (GTDB taxonomy): Bacteria > Chloroflexota > Anaerolineae > Aggregatilineales > Phototrophicaceae. Next base: position 1,975 of record JALONZ010000001.1, read on the forward strand.
CCATTGGCATCAACAGTCATGAACATCGCAAGTTCGCGCAGGGTGTCCATGTTCCATTCTTTTTCTTCGCCGTTCACATCCACATAGGGGACACCATATTCTTGTGGGGGATAGGGTGCGCCTGCTTCGTCGAACAAGCTCTTATTGAAAAAGATGAATGATGGGAAGGTGGCGAATGGCAAACCGATTAAGCCTTGTCCTGGATAGCGGAAGGCTTCCACAGAGGCGGGGCTGAATTGAGAAACATCATAGCCACTGGCTTCGATGAGGGGTTCCAAATCGAGGTAATTGCCAGCGAAGGCGTTTGAACCATCAGCACCAACGGGTCCCACGATGTGGGGGGCTTGCCCAGTGGCGATGAGGGTAGCGAGGGTGTCATAAGCAACGTTGTTATCAACAATTTGGATTTGCAGTTCAATGCTGTCTTGCGAGGCATTGAAGGCTTCCACAACTGCGTTTTGGGCTTCAATTTGTTCTGGTTGACCACCAGCGCCCAAACCAACATACCAAATGACCACGGTACGGTCTTGTGCCATAGCGGGAATGATGCCAACTGCCAGCATCAAAACGGTAACAACGATGAATAAACGTGCCAATTTCTTAGACATAGTACCTTTCCTCTCTTCAAAGAGATAAGTAATTTGTTAACGGACTCACATTTTTTGGTGTTTGGCGGTATCATATATAGTTAGCAATTGAGTGTAGGTAAGCCTCCTTTTGCAAGTTTAGAAGCGTTGGGTGATGGAAGCACCGCACGTTTCACGGATAACTAAATGGGTTGGTAACAGCACATGGCGGGCACCATCGCTGATTCCCTCAATCTGGTCGAGCAACAAGTGAGTTACCTGCGCTCCTTTGGTGTGGATGGGCTGATGAATGGTGGTCAGTTTATTCCGTGCCGATGCGGGCAAATCATCAAAGCCAGCGATGGCAATATCACCCGGTACACGCACTCCCAATTCATCTAATACGCTCAAAGCCCCAATTGCCATTTGGTCGTTGGCACAAAATACAGCGTCCACATGCGCTTTTAACAAGGTTTGCATCCCTGCATACCCCGATTTGCTCTCGAAGTTACCTTCTACAACAAATTCAGGATTAAAAGGAACGCCTAATTCGCGTAAGGCTTGCTTATACCCCTCTAAGCGTCGAATACCATCAACATTATTCAGCGCCCCAGTAATATGCCCAATTCTGCGTCGTCCTTGTTTATAAAGATGTTTGGTGACGAGCATTGCCGCGCCATGATTATCTACATCCGCAAAATTGATGCGGTCTGCCCATTGATTGGGATGTTCGACCATTGCTAGTGGGATGTCCATCTCCAATAGGCGCGGGATGAATGGGTTATCTTGTTGTGTGGATGCCAGTAAAACACCGTCCATGAGGTGATTTTTAAGGATTCGCTCATAAAAATGTTCTTCATCGGTACTTGATTCTTGAATCCACAACAACATCGCATAATTACGTTGATTTGCCGCTTGCGCGACACCGTTTAGTAGGGTAGGAAAGTAAAATTGGTCATCGAAAACGGTTGCTAAACTTTGCGGAATAACCACACCAATGATATTGGTGCGCCCTGTTGCCAAAATACGCCCACGAATGTTTGGGGTATATCCCATTTTTTCGATAACACCTTGCACATGTTGGCGGGTTTTTTCGCTGACATAAGCCTCATTATTGATGACCCGCGAGACAGTTGCCCTAGAAACGCCTGCTTCTTTGGCGATGTCTTCTAAATTTAGGTCTTTTGCCTTATGGTTAGCGTTTGACTTTAGCTTAGACATAAAAACTTTCTTCAATAAGCAATTTTTACTTTTTTATGAGAACGCTCTCTGAGAACGCTCTCAGAACATATATTAACGCAACCTTAGAATGTTGTCAAGGAATTGGTCATCAGAATTTAATGTGTTTTGGGGATTAATTTGAAGAAAAGCGTTTCCATTTGAGGATTTTGTTAAGAAGGACTGGGAGACCTGGATTCGAACCAAGATCAATGGAGTCAGAGTCCATAGTTTTGCCCTTAAACTATCTCCCAATAAAGTGATTCTAGTGTAGCAGAAATTGTGTTTTGCGAGAAGATGTAAACCATAGGGGATGGGTGTAACTTGTGGCTGACATACAAGCCTAAAGACTCTAGTCAGCCATTACACGCACCAATATTAAAATTACTTGAGTAAATCCACTGCAATTTGAATTCGCTTGAGCGATTCATCTTTGCCCAAAATTTCCATCGTTTCAAATGTGGGCGTTGAGATAGATTGACCTGTTACCGCCACACGCAACACACCGAATACTTGGCTATTGTTCAATCCCAAGTCGCTCACCAGACCCGCGCCAATCGTCAATAAGGGTGTTGTGAGAAATTCGGTTTCTGACACAACAGAATAACGTGCATGGGATGCTTCCAATAATTTGCGCGTGCCATCTTTATCCATTTTTTTGGGGATGAGCATTTCGGCAGTAGGTGGTTTGAATGTCTCATGGAAGAAAAACCCCGCCAAATCGACAATATCATTCAGGCTTTTGATGCGTTCCCGTATTAACGGCATGATTTTGAGTAGACGGTCAACATTGACCTCTAAACCTGCATTTTCTAATATGGGACGTAACCGCTTGGCGAGTTCTTCTGATGACAGTTTTTCGCGGATATAGACACCATTCATCCAATCCAATTTTTCAATGGGGAAGGCGCTATTGGCGGGATTGACGGCGCTAATATCGAAACGCGCAATGGCTTCTTGAATGTCAAAAATTTCACGCTCATCGCCAAAGTTCCAACCGATATTGGTCAAAAAGTTGACTACTGCTTCGGGCAAATACCCTGCGTCCTTAAATTCTTTGGCGAGGACTAAGACTTTTTTGCCATCTTCGCTGAATCCAGAATGGCGTTTGCTCAATTTGCCTTTGCCATTGGGATTGAGCAACACGGGTAAATGGGCATAATAGGGTTTTTCCCAACCAAACGCTTCCCACAATAACAAATGCAGAGGGAGCGAGGGTAGCCATTCATTGGCACGGGTGACATGACTAATTTCCATGAAATGGTCATCAATCACATGCGCCAAATGATAAGTAGGGTAGCCGTCACTTTTGAGCAAGACTGCATCCTGTAGGGTATTGTTATCGAACACGACTTCGCCACGAATCAAATCCTGCCCAGTGGTTTGCCCCTCTAACGGCACTTTGAGGCGGATGACATGCGGTTTGCCTTCTGCCAAATTTTTTTCGATTTCGGCTTGTGACAAATTCCGACAAAAACGGTCATATCCGGGTGGTTCTTTGCGGGCTTCTTTTTCTTTATTCACTTGGTCTAGGCGTTCTGGTGTGCAGAAACAGCGATAGGCTTTATCGTTATCTATAAGCCATTGCGCCCATTTTTGATAGAGGGGCAAGCGTTCCGATTGGATATAGGGTCCGTAACCGCCGTCTTTACCGGGTCCTTCATCATAATCAATGCCGAGCCATGATAGGGCATCGGTGATGAGGTCAATTGACCCCTCGACAAAGCGTTTTTGGTCGGTGTCTTCGATACGCAAAATGAATTTTCCGCCATGATGACGGGCAAGCAACCAGCTAAATAGGGCAGAGCGTACACCGCCAATATGAAGCGGTCCGGTTGGGCTGGGTGCGAAACGAGTCCGCACAATTTTGTCGGTCAAAATAAGTCTCCTGTGTGAATAAAAACAAATTTATGCAAATCGCTTACGGCGCACAACCACACTTTGAACAAAACCAATACCGATGAGGATGGACATGAGTGATGTCCCGCCCGAACTGACGAGAGGCAAGGTTAACCCTGTGACGGGTAAAACGCCCACATTCATCCCGATAGCAGTCACACACTGGAAGAAGATGATGGCGGCGATGCCATAACAAATCATACTGCCGAGTGGGTCGGCGGCGAGGCGGGCGGCGCGTAAAATTCGCCAAATGACCACACCTAAAATAAAAATGACGGTTGACCCACCGACTAAGCCAAATTCTTCTGCGATGACACAAAAAATAAAATCGGTATGACGCACACGCAAAAAGCGATATTGTGTTTGTGTGCCATTGCCATAACCTTTGCCAAAGAGTCCACCAGACCCAATAGCAATGGCGGCTTGACGGATATTATACCGCGAACCGAAACGTTCTTCACCAGTGTCTGGGGTGATGAAGTTGGTAATCCGCTCACGCTGATATTCTGCCATATTTGACCATAGAATGGGGAAGCCCATCACTGCGATGAGTAAGCCCATTGCAATATGCTTAATTCGCAAGCCTGCCGCCCACACAAGGGTGAACCATAACACAGCAAACACGATAACCGTCCCCAAATCGGGTTGGACAAAGATGAGGGCAATTGGGACGGCTACATGAATTAATGAGCCAATGACCGTTTTAATATCATCCATCTTATGATAGCGACTGGCGAGGTGATAACCGAGTGTGATGATAATCAACAACTTGGCAATTTCGGCGGGTTGGATGAGGACACCCACATTGAGCCAACTCCGCGCCCCACCATCACCCTCTTGTCCAAATACCAATACCGCGGCAAGGATGCCCACCATAAATAAATAGAGCCATTGGTGAATGCTTCCGAGTAGGCGATAGTCAAGCATTGTCACCAGTAATAACAAAATTGTGCCGATGATGGCGAATTGAATTTGACTGGGGACACGACTCACCAAGTCTGGGTCTACTGCGCCGTTGGTGGCGCTCCGAATCATGATAATGCCAAAAACGACTAAGATGAGGGTTGCGATGAGCAATACATAATCAAATTGTCGCCAAATATTTCCTGTACGCATAACCAATCCATCACATCTCACTATCAATACATCAGGCTATTATAATTTATGCCCCTGAGATGTGAAGGGTTATGCCGATATGCCGTCAGGTAGTCGGTGGGTTATCCGATGGCTTGATTTGATTTTTCGGGTCATCCTCTTCATCGGCTTTATCAATACCTTCCACACTTTGAAAAAACGGAATTTCGGCGATGAGCATGTTGTGATTGCGGTCTCCGCGTTGGGTGAGGGCAATTTCGACACTATCCGTAGCGATAGACACATATTTAGAAATGACTGCCAAAATTTCGGCTTTCATCTCCTCTAATTTTTCGGGTGTCATGTTGATTCGGTCATGCACCAAAATCAATTGAAGGCGTTCTTTGGCTTTTTGGGCGCTGGATTGGTCTTTATTGCGCCCACGCATTCTATCAAATAATCCAGACATAGCCGTTAACCTTTCGGCTCTCGTGGGGATTGTCCACCGGTCAAAAATTTATTCAAGCGTTGGAATAAGCCCCCCGATGCTTCGAGAGACATAAACGGCACATCTTCACCGCTTAAACGGCGCGAGATATTCATATAGGCTTTGCCAGCGCGGGATTGTTCATTTAAGACGACTGGCACACCCGTATTTGAGGCAGGGATGACCATTTCATCTTCGGGGATGATACCGATAATTTTGATGCCCAAAACATCGTTCACATCTGCCACCGACATCATTTCACCACGCCGAATCATATCCATTCTGACGCGATTGAGGATTAGATTAACTGGGATTTTCGTCCCAGCAGGGCGGGGAAGGCTATTATCGCCCAATTGCTTAATGCTGGCTTCGACCAAACCGATGACTCTATCGGCATCGCGCACGGCAGATACTTCGGCATTGGTGACGACCACCACAATATCGGCGGCGGCGATTGCATTGCGAAAACCGCGTTCAATGCCTGCGGGGGAATCTATGAGGATGAAATCAAATTCTTCGCGCAGGGTGTTGGTAATTTGAATCATATTAGCTGGGCTGACCGCCGTTTTATCGCGTTTTTGGGCGGCGGGGATGAGGTATAAATCGGGGAACTGTTTGTGTTTAATCATGGCTTGGCGCAATTTGCAATTTCCCTCGACAATATCAACCAAGTCATAAACAACACGACTTTCTAAGCCGAGAATAATATCTAAATTGCGTAGCCCAATATCGGTATCAATGACCACCACTTTTTTGCCCAATTTGGCGAGTCCAAGCCCCAAATTGGCGGTTGTGGTGGTTTTTCCAACACCTCCTTTACCAGAAGTGATGGTGATGACTGTTGCCCCCATAAAAATTAATCCTTTCTGATGGCATTTAGCCGTTCCAACTGTCCACTGTAATTTGATGATTGCGGATGAACGCCATCTCAGGTTTGACCTTACGACGTTTATCGGGCGGGGATGTGACGATATACCCCGCGATTCGCAATTGATTGGGTTGCAAATCTAAAGCACAAATAATGGCATTTTCATCGCCATGTGCGCCTGCATGAACATTGCCCCGAATTTTTCCCCAGACAAAAATATCACCACTCGCCACAATTTCGGCACCCGGATTGACATCACCATAAATCACCACATGCCCCGCACTATAAATAGACCGACCTGCGCGAATGGTGTTGCGAATGAGGATGCCCATCGTCCCGTCTTCTGGGGTGGGGGTTGGGGCAGATTCTTCGGCATCTTCGTCTAATAATGCCTGCACCCGTAAGTCGAGGGCATCTGCCGCATCAATGGTGGTTTTGCTGGCACTCATAATTAAGCCAATTTTTAAGCCACGTCGTTCTATGAGGGCTTTTAAGCCACTTAATTCGTGCTTGGGGACAGGACGTTCACCCAGTTCAATTATTAAATTTGCACCTGTAAAAAAAGCACTTTTTTCATCTATTCGATTGGCTAATTCACCAGTGATGGCGAGCCACTCATCGGTGGGGCTTAGGGCGATTATCACGCCATCTTTGCCACCTTTAATGGTAACGACTTCTTCACGCATAATATCTCTCGTTTGATTGCGATAATTTATTTATAAGCATACCGTTTTTTTGAAGATGTGCTATTGTTTAGGACAAATTGCTCACCAATTGGATGAACAAATAGGTGGGCAACGATAAAAATAGCATCCCTGTGATGATTTGTACCTGATTGGCAGTGAATCGTTTGAGTTTGAATAACCATTCGCCAAATGAATAGACGGCATACGCCAGCCAAATCATCTGAATGATGAAGAGGGGCATAATTAATACGGCACGGTCAGCCCCAAAATAGACTAAGCCAAATAGTACATGGGTGGCATATGCGACCATCAATACAACCCCTATCACAGGATACCACCGCGCCATGCGTGCTAATCCGAATATACTGAGGGTGGCACCAATAATGGTGAATTGGGTGATGCTCATGCCGATGAGGTTCATCCAACGTAACCCCTCACGCCAACCGTCCGCGATAAGATAGGGTGTGGTTAATCCAGATTGGTGTGCCAATAACGCGGATGTATGCCATAAATCGGGATTGATATACGAATTAACGATGCCATAAATACTGATACCTACAAGTATCAGCATGATTGTCCAGTACCAAATCGGGATTTTGGTTTGGGATAGCCATAGTCCCAATGCGACAGCGGGCAATATTAACCCAAATAAGGGGTCATTGATGATGCCGATGCCCAAAAGTAGCAAAATTCCCATGTATTGTTGTGGCATGATAGGGGTTGGGGGCTTTTCATCGGGGCGTGGATTGCTTTTGAACAGTGCATCCATCAGCAAAAAGATGAGCCATGCCGTCATGAGTGAGGTGAGGCGTAAACTGCGCGGTGTGCCGATTTGACTCCAGAAAATAACTGCAAATATAACCACACCAATACCTAATGCCAGATAGGGGCGTTTTAGGAATTGAATGACAACAAGGCTCATCACCCCTGCGATAAGCATTGCCAAAACAATGGTGGCTGGCACAAAACTGGTTGCACCACCTGTTTGTGACCAAAATGCGGGTGATAATGCGAGTGATATACCGCCTAAACAGGCGATTATCGCCCCGAATCGGCGTATGGTGATGCTGACCCCCACGATAACCAATGCTAAACCACTGGCACGGACGAAAGGTGTTTGCCCAATGGTGATAAAGGTGAGCCAAATGAATGCACCCGCAACCAGTGCGGGCAACCAATAGATAATAAGTTGTCGTGAGGGCAGAATAGACCGTTGTTGCACGCCAAATAAACCTTTCAGGGTAGGGTGAGTGCCAATTGATTAGGCGGTAAATTTTCACGTTCATTTTTGAGGCGATAATAGGCTTCGATGGTTTTCACGGCGACAGGGAGGGCATTAGACGAGCCTTCAATCCCGTTATAGATGAATGAGACCACTAAAATTTCGGGATTTTCGTAGGGTGCATAGGCAGTAAACCAAGCATGTGCGGGCCACGCGCCTTGTTTGCATAACCCCAGCGGACCCGCAATATCATCACAATATTCGGCAGTGCCTGTTTTGCCCGCGACTGCCACATAGGGCAAATTTGCGCCCTTAGCCGTGCCTTGTTCACGGGTGACTGCCTCACGCATTCCAGCACGCACAATTTCCAAGTTTTCGCTACTCAAGAAGGCGGGGTTATATTGTGGGTCGAAGCGTGATATATCGCATATTCGCCCATTAAAATTGTAATTGAGCGGGATATGAATGCGATATTCACGGCTATCAATAACATCTAACGCGGGGTTTACATCGACTTGTCCACGATAATTTTGTGGGTCGCATCGGAGCGGATTATAGAAAGGGCTATCAAATTCACAGATACAAGCGAGGCTATTTTCGCCTTGCATGATCATATCTTCGAGCTGGAGCAAATAAATAGACCCATCTGGATTGGCGTAATCTAAATTAACCGTCCGCATAATTTTGGGTTCAAATGGCACAGTAATATTGCGCTCCGCATCCAAAAATTCGCGGATGATGGTTGGTTGATACAAAATACCATCATTGACCAGTGTCGCTACCGACATCATCAGTTGAAGTGGCGTGATATTAACATACCCTTGTCCAAAAGCGGCGTTATAGGTATCGCCCGTAGACCAGTTTTCGCCTTTAGTGATGCGTTTCCATGTTGGGTCGGGCATTCTGCCAGCCAATTCACCAGGGAGTTCAAGACCCAATTCAGACCCGATACCGACCGCAGTCGCATAGCGCACCAGATTATTAATGCCAAGCCCACCACGACGGAGTAATGCTTCGGATACGGCGGGAAAATTGCCACCCCCGACTTGATAAAAGTACACATTGCAACTATATGCAATAGCATCTACCACATTCACAAACGCATGACCACCCGCATTACGCGCCCAACACACGAACCGTTGGTCTTGTGCGCGGTCATTTGGTGCATAAAAATTGGGCAGTAATAAGTCACCCCCATCAAATAATTGGGTGCCTGGGTCGATAATATCTTCTTCTAAGACAGCGGCGGCGGTGAGAAGTTTCCATGCCGACCCCGGTGGGTAGAGTGACCCAATCGCTTGGTTTAATAAGGGGTTTCGACTTCGCTCTAGCAAATCCAGATAATATTCGACATCAATGTTGCGAGCAAACCGCCCATTATCATAATTGGGATAACTAACCAGTGCCAGAACTTCGCCCGTATTGGGATTGATGACCATTACCACCCCTGCTTCGGTGACGATGCGCCCCTCTGTTTCGTTGATGGTGGCAATTTGGTCAATGAGGGCTTGTTGGGCGGCGCGTTGCAATTCGACATCAATCGTGAGGCGGATATTTTGCCCTGCGACTGGTTCGACACGCTCCACAATGGCTTGTTCTTGCCCAGCAACATCCACCTCGCGTACAATGCGACCACGCTGACCCGATAAGAGGGTCTCTAAGAAACGTTCTAATCCATCATAGCCGATACGGTCAAATGCGGGGTCATAACCTTGTTCGATGAGCGCCAGTTGTTGTTCTGGGGGGATGGGTCCCATGTAACCGATGATATGTGCAGTTGAATCGGATGCGGGGTATTGACGCACCGCACCTTCTAACACATCCACACCCGGTAGTTCAAAACTATCTTCCAAAATTTGAAGGGCAACTTCTAATGGCACATCTTGGGCGATTGGGACGGGACGAAATGGCGCAATGCCTGCTCCAATAGCCACTAATTCTTCGATACTGCGAACATTACGTCCACTGGCATTGGCAATGGCACGGGTAGGGGGGACACCTGTTAGCGCCGATAATCGGGTATAAATTTCGAGTTCTGCTTCGCGGTCAGTCGGCAAATTTGCAGGTATAATCCGCACGACATAAGCAGGCACATTCCGCGCGAGGGTTTGGTTATATCTATCGAAAATTACGCCTCTATCGGCTGGCAAGGGTTGGGTGTTAAACCGGTTGTCATCGGCGGCGACTTGTGCATCCGCGCCATCAATGATTTGCATCTGATACATGCGTAGGGTGAAGATGAGGAATGTTGCAACCATCACCCCCTGAAAAAGCGTTAATCGCCACCCCTGAAATGGCATGAGTCTATTTTTCACAAATTTACCTCAAGACTATTTGGTCGGTTTATTGCTCACTTCTGGAATGACACGGCGTTGGATGCGTCGTATTATCCAATAAATGGGCAAAATGAACACTAAATTATAGAAGATTGTAGGCGCAACCACATAGCCCAAACTTAGCCCCCAATCCACCGAATACCCTGTGATGGTTAGGATTATCATCATGATGAGTTGTTGAAAGAACGACCCGACCAGTACCGAACCAACGAGCAATACAAACCCAATGCGATAAACCTGCCCGCCGATACCGCTGATGACGAACACCGTCATCACGATGCCGATGGTGGATGTTCCGAGTGGGGCATATGACATCAAATCGAGCGAAATGCCACCCACAAATGCCCATAACACACTGCTATCGAGGGTTGCATTGATTGACCACGATAACACGATGAGATAGACCAAATCGGGACTGCCCCCTAGTAGCCGAATTTGGGGCATGAATGTGGCTTGCAAAATTGCCGCGATGATGAGGATTGGAAAACTAATAAAATTGCCCATAAGTCATCTATTAAGGCGTTGGGGTTGCATTATCGAATACAGAAATATCAATTGGCACAAAATTGGTGACGACTAGCACAAATTCGAGCGTATCGAAACTGACCAAACTGCGTACTTCCGCCTCTTGATTCAATTCAAATTCAAATTGGCGCACACTGGTCACTTGCCCGATGACAATATCGGGCGGGAAATTACCTCCTAAACCGGATGTAAGGACGACATCGCCCACCTCTACTGATGCTTCTAGGGGGATAAGCCCCATCCGTAAGTTGCCTGTAAGCCGCCCTTGTACTGTTCCTTGTGCGCGAGATGTTTGGAGGCGGGCGCTTACGCTACTGCTTGGGTCGGTGATGAGTAAGACCCGCGCCGCCAACGCAGTGACATCAATAATGCGCCCGACTAAACCTTGTTTGGTGACAACTGGCATACCTAATGTCACCCCATCGCGTGCGCCTTTGTTGATGATGATGGTGCGAATGAGATTATTTTGGTCATAGCCAATCACTTCGGCGGTGAGGGTTTCTTGGCTATCGGATGCCGAAACGTAATCCAATAATTCAGCTAATCGGGCGGCATCGCTGGCAATTTCGCGCAATTCGACCAATTCCGCTTGAGAACGGGCTAATGCTTCTTCTAGTTCGGCATTCCGTTCTCGCAGGGTTTGGTTATCACTGAAATTGCTGAATAAATCATTGATGCTACGCGCCGCCTGATTAAAAAAGGTACTCATAAATTGAAGTGGGGTACTGAGTATATTTTCTGCACCGCCTAATCTGCCACTGATGCTACCAAAAATTAATAGCACACATGCCAATAAGCAGATGAGAAAAAATAAGACTCGATTAGAACGCCAACCACGTCTCACGATAGCACCCTATTGATTAATGCCATGTGCTACCGCGCTCAATACCCACCAAGAGACGACGCAAATTGTTGTAATCCTCCAATATCCGACTTGCGCCTCTGGCGACGGCGGTCATGGGGTCTTCTGCCAGCCAAACGCGGATATTCAGTTCATCAGATAGGCGTGCGGCAAGCCCTTTGAGCAGACTACCACCACCCGCCAAACAGATGCCACTTTCCATCAAATCTGCCACCAATTCGGGCGGGGTATCATCTAAAGCATCTTTGACGGTATCAATGATAATATTCACCGACCCCGCAATGGCTTCGCGGATTTCGACCGAGCTGACTTCTACTTTATTGGGCAGACCTGTCACCAAATTGCGCCCACTAACCCCCGTTGTACGCTCTTGGGGGAGGGGATATGCCGAGCCAATATCCATTTTAACCCGTTCTGCGGTGGGTTCGCCGATGAGGAGATTATGCTTTTTACGCATATGCTGTACAATATCTTCATCCATCTCATCACCTGCCACGCGGATGGAACGGCTGATGACGATGCCACCGAGCGAAAAAATGGCGATTTCGGTTGTGCCACCACCAATATCAATAATCATGCTTCCGCGTGTTTCGGTGACGGGCAAGCCTGCACCGATGGCGGCGGCGACTGGTTCTTCGACCAAATAGACCACCCGCGCACCCGCATTATAGGCGGCATCATACACAGCGCGTTTTTCCACTTCCGTGACACCACTCGGAATACCGATGACAACACGCGGACGTGGGACAGGCACCCATGTATGCTCATGTGCCTTGCGGATGAGATGGGTTAACATCGCAGATGTGATATCAGGGTCGCTGATGACACCATCACGCAGAGGACGCACAATAATGATTTCTTTAGGATTTTTGCTCCACATCTCTTTCGCACGCGAACCAACTTCACGGGGGATTCCCGTTTTGCGTTCTGTGGCGACAAACGATGGTTCATTGATGACGATGCCTTTTCCGCGCACACTCACCAATGTATTTGCTGTTCCTAAATCAATCCCTATATCTAGGGAGAATAAGCCAAAAAAATAATCGAATGGACTTAACACACACTGCTCCTAACGGCATGAATTCGCCTTGCAGGTCAGTTGAGGATTATATCATATCATCGCAAATGAAAGAAATAACTCATTTTATACATCAAAAACTAACAAGCCTTATACGTCGTTATCACCTATTTTCCCCACACGAAAAAATTGTGTTGGGGGTATCTGGCGGTACAGACTCATTGGCACTCGCCCATATATTAGCCCATTTAGCCCCAAAACTGCAACTTCAAATTCATATTGCGACACTCAATCATGGCTTGCGCCCAGAAGCCGAAGGTGAAACACAGGTTGTTGCGACATTTGCAAGGGGGGTAAATTTGCCCTATACGATTGGTCGTGTGGATGTATTGGGGTTACAACACGCCGAGAAATTAACATTAGAAGAGGCGGCTCGCAAAGCCCGTTATGATTTTTTTGCACAAATTGCCGGGCAAATCGGTGCAACTACGATTGTCACAGCGCATCATCAAGATGACCAAGCCGAAACCATTTTATTTCATCTGATTCGTGGCACAGGTGGGGCAGGGGCAATCGGAATGGATGTCATTTCGCCTGCGCCCTATCACCCCCATTTGCGTTTGGTGCGTCCGTTATTAACCACAACACGGGCGGAATTGGAAGCCTATTGTCATGAAAATGGGTTAAATCCTGTTTATGACCCCTCTAATGACAATATCCTCATCACCCGCAACGCCATTCGGCATCACGTTTTGCCCATGTTGGCGCGGTTGAATCCTCAAATTACATCGGCATTGGCACGTTTTGCCGATATTTATGCCGAAGAACAAAATGCCCTACAAATAATATTGAATGACACCATTTTGCCTCATATTAGGCGTGATGGTGATGTATTTTATATCCCGCGTCATTTGTTTAGGGGGTGGCATGTGGCGTATCAACGCAGATTATTTGCACAGTTGTTGACCATCCCGAATATCACTTATGACCACATTAACCATGCTATTCAGGTGGGGATGACAGGTGAAAATGGTGCGATTGCCCAATTTTCGGGCGGGTGGCAATTGCGTGTGTTATATGACGACTTGATTTTGGAGAATATCCATACACCCAAAATCCCGAATCAAAAAATATTATTACCACAAAATAGCCATATTCGTATTCAAACTGGTATTGTATATAATTTTGGTGCATGGCAACTGAGCATAGACCGTATCCCATCCGATGATAATTCACGGCAAATCGTTATCCCAAAAGGCGCTCAACTCCTCATTCGCACACGCCAACCGAAAGACCGCTTTGCGCCGTTGGGGATGAATGGCAAACATCAGACCGTTAAAGATTGGATGATTCATCATAAAATTCCACAAGATTTACGTGCCAAAATCCCGCTTGTGGTAGTTAATGACCAAATCGCCGTGATTTTATGGGATACAAATTATTTTGTGTCATACCATTTTAGCCCTATTAAAAATGAAGTATTGTTACAAAATCAATTCTTTATCAACACTAAAATTAATGAAAGTGGCTAGTTTTGTGTCTAGTCCTATTGAAAAACGCCTAAAACTGGTCTATGATTGAGAAAGAATTGGTAAAAAATAAAGAGCTAAAGGATACCATCTATGACCAACACAACAAGCGGCACTTTAGAACTAGCGTATGTTTTGGTTGTTGATGATGAGGGAGCGAACCGCTATTCTGTCAGCAAAACCCTGCAAAAAGTGGGGTATGTTGTGAGCGAAGCGGCGAATGGGGAAGAAGCCTTAGAACTCATTGCTCGCCAATCATTTGACGTTGTATTGACCGATATTCGGATGCCCGGTTTGGACGGCATTGAACTATTACGTCGTATACGCGAACACTCTCCCGAAGTGATTGTTATTTTGATGACGGCTTATGCTACGTTAGGTAATGCCGTGGAAGCCTTGCGCTTAGGCGCACATGATTACCTGATTAAACCCAGTTCAAGCGTTGATATTCGGCAAAGTGTGGCGCGTGGAGTGGAGCGTGCGCGTAACCTGAAACGTCGGCGTAATTTATTGGATGCAATTAAAAGCGATGTTTTTGAACTGGCTGTCTCGGATGTCTCTTTACCCCCCACCGAGAATCAGGATGAAAAACCTGTCCCCGAAGGGATTGAAATTAAAGGGGAAGGGGCAAATGCCACCATGCAGTTGGGTCCCTTACTGCTATTCCCCAAACGCTATCAAATTTCCATCGAAGACAAAGAAATTGATCTAACACCCACCGAATTTGATTTGCTCCTCTATTTGGCGGCGCATCGTGGACGGGTGGTGACATGCGCCGAACTGGTGCGCGAGGTGCGTGGGTATGCTGTGGATGAGGTGGAAGCGCGTGAAGTTATCCGCCCGCATGTGAGCAATTTGCGCCGAAAACTGAAAGATGCCAGCACCGAAGCCGATTTGATTGTGAATGTGCGTGGCATCGGGTATCGCCTGAGTGAAAAAGCGGGCGAAACCGAGTCATCTGAATAGCATCACTATTTTTTCATCTTACACCCATATCACAAGGAAAATTCGATTTGCGAATCGTCTCTTTAATCATTGTATTGGCAATTTTTATCGGGGGGATTGGCTTTTTTTTCTACCCTAACACATATGCCCAAGCCATCTGTACCGAAACAAGCGGGCGCACAGAACGCCCCAGTTATTATGCGGGTACAATTCAGACCAATATGGTCTATACCATTTATTTACCCCCATGTTATGACCAAACCACCAAAAATTACCCCGTAATTTATTTGATGCACGGCTCGAATGATGATGATAATCACTGGATACGCTTGGGCTTGCAAACCTATTTGGATGAATCAATTTCGAGTGGCAACATCCCGCCAATGATTGTGGTGTTGCCATTTGGAAATTGGATTGCTAATGAAAACCGGTTCGGATTCGATTCATGGGGGGCGGTATTTTTAGACCAACTCATGCCATTGGCGGAAAGTAGCTATCGGATTGATGCCCGCAAAGAGACACGCGCCATTGGTGGCATTTCCAGAGGGGGGTTTTGGGCATATCAAATTGGGTTGCGCCGTCCGGATTTATTTAGCGCCATTGGTGGACATAGCGCCTTTTTTGACCGATTTCATGCCCCTCCAGAAGCAAATCCGCTTGATTTGGCTTTATCTGCGCCCAATATCGAGACGATGCGTTTGTGGCTGGATAGGGGGGCGAATGACTATGCCGCGCCCGGTTTGGATATTATGGATGAGCGCTTAAGCCAACGCGGTATTCCCTATACGTATATTATCCATCCTGAAGGTGAACATAATAACACTTATTGGTCGGCGCATGTGGCAGAATACATTCAATTTTATGCCGATAGCTTGGTTTTTTCACAATCGCCAGATGCGACACCTAGCCTAGATTTGGGTATATTACCCCCACAACCCGCCTTATTTGTCACCAATACACCACGTTCACCTGAACCAACGCCGATAGATTCATCAGGTATGGCGTTATTTTTGCCTGTGGTAGCGTTCCCTAGTATTCAATCCAGCATCGAAAATTCGCGTTTAGTGACTATCCAATCGGGCTTGTTGGATAATAATTTTGTGGTGAGCGATGCGGTTGCTAACCAGTTAGTGGCGTTAGGAGTTGAATTGCCAATAGGCACGACTATTATCCCTGCTGATAGGTTGTATAATACGCTTTGGCGTGATACAGGCAAATTCACACTTTTGCCTTTTGACCAAATCACGCCACGTTATCGGGTGTTGATGGTGGATGAATTGCATCCACTTGACCAATTAGACCGTTATCCGTTTGCGTTTTGGGATGGGGGTACACCCAATTTTTATCCATCACGGCTCACACGGGTGTTGATGACGGGCGTAACAGCACTCACACGCGATACAACGATTGCGCTGGATAAAAATGGTACAGATTGGGCAGTTTCTGCTATTTTGCCGTATACCCAAAACGCTGATTTTTTTCATATTAGCAATGAAGTATCGTTTGTGGCAGATTGTCCGCGTGTGGGGATGAGTACCTTTAATTTTTGTAGTAAGCCTGCTCATTTTGATATTTTAACGGCGTTGGATGTGGATATTGTCGAATTGAGTGGCAATCACAACAATGATTATGGCTATGAAGCCTATATAGAAACACTGAATTGGTATGCTGAAAATGGCATGTCGGTGATTGGTGGTGGGCGCACATTATCAGAAGCGCAAACCCCCTATATTTTTGAACACAATGACAACCAGATAGGGATGATTGCGTGTAATTGGGTGGGTCCGTATTATGCGTTTGTGAATGAAAACCCGTCATTAACAGGTGGTGTGCGCCCTGGTGCCGCAGAATGTAACCGTACATGGTTAGCAGAAGCGATTCCCCAATTGGCGGGGGCGGTGGATGTGGTGATTGTGACGGTACAATATTTGGAACTTGACCAATATCAACCGAGCAATCAACAACGCGCCGATTTTCGCTGGTTAGCAGAATTGGGGGCGGATGTGGTCATTGGCACACAAGCGCATTTTCCGCAGACAATCGAATTTTTTCCGCAGGATGCCACCCAAGAGGCATTCATTCATTATGGATTGGGGAATTTTTTCTTTGACCAAGAATTTTTCGCGGGCAAACGCGCCTTTTTAAACCAACTTTTTATTTATGATGGGCGCTTGCAGTTTGTTGATTTATACCCTATCCTAATTGAAGGGCAGGGGCAACCGCGCCCTATGACTGCTGATGAACGCTTGAACTTTTTGCATCTGCTCCTCATTCAAAATGGGAGTTTTTCGCCATGATTTGGATTAGAAAATACGGTATTTTTGCTTTTCTGGGGTTTATCATAACGGGACTGTTTGCCATTGCCTTTTTACCACCGCATCATTTCACATTTGAATTGGCGTATAACCTCAAACGGGTTTTATCGTTGTTTTTGGGGATAGCTTATGCGTTGGTGATAACCCTTGTCAATATAACCCCATTGAGCCTGTTGCTGATTTTTGTCGTCATCACCGCATTATTATGGGGATTATGGCAGGTTTGGCGTGCAAGGCGCTATCCGTTATTGATTTTTGTCACGGCATTGATTGGCGCGAATATTTTGTTTTTGGGGACGGGGAATTTCTTGGATATTGGGCGGTTAACTGCGCCAATATCCATCTGTGAGGATTATTTCATCACAGGGAAGACGGGTTTTCAGGTGATACGTTACCCGATTGAAGCCCGTCTGCGCGATGATGCCCAAACATTTATCCTTTTCTCAACGGATAATGGCACAACATGGCGACAAATTTTTACGGCATATGCGGTAAATCCACAAATTGCGGGGTGTGATAATATCGAGGCGAATTTTAATGAAGATACGGCTTGGTCGGTTATTTTTGAACAGCGTATTGATAACACATTGCAAAATGAACGGATTCAATATCAAACATCAGACAGTGGTAATACGTTTGTGCGGGTAAATCCATGATGGATGACTATAATCACCGTGTAAAAGCGCAACATGTTGCGCCCTTACGACTCATTTTAATTTCTGTGTTATTACTTGTAGTGCTGATTGCACCCATTTCTGCCCAAGCTGACCCGATTCAAGCCCGCCTTGACCAGATGACCCTGCAACAAAAAGTCGGGCAGATGTTTTTGATTCATACATATAGTAATCGGTTGACTTTTGTGGGGCGCGAATTGCTTCAGACATGGCAACCTGCGGGGGTGGTTTTATTTGATAATAATATCGGCACGCCACAAGCCACCACCCAACTGGTGAATGAATATCAATCCGCCATGACAGAAGTGGGGGCGATTCCGTTATTTGTTTCTACCGACCAAGAAGGTGGTTGGATTATGCGGATGCGTGACGGATTTACTGAATTGCCCCCGATTGCACTGGTTACAGCTACGGATAACCCCGATTTATCGCACCGAATGGGATTGGCGATGGCGACAGAAGTCCGTGCGGTTGGGGTGAATCTGAATCTTGCGCCTGTCGCCGATTTGGATACGAATCCGAATAATACGGTCATCGGGCGGCGTTCACCGGGTGGATACCCTGATTTAGTGGGGCGGATGTTGGAAAATTACATCGCGGGGATGCAATCAGGTGGGGTGATTGCCACCGTCAAACATTTTCCGGGTCATGGTGATACTTTAGAAGATTCGCATATTTTTCTGCCAGAAATCGGTTATACACCCGAATTTTTGCGTGGGCGCGAATTGATTCCGTTCATTCATGCTATCAATGCGGATGTGGGTGCGGTGATGGTGGCGCATATTTGGTTTTCGGCAATAGATAGCCAAGAATTGCCCGCAACCCTATCATATAATGTTATCAGTGGATTATTGCGTGGCGAATTGGGTTATAATGGCATTATCATGACGGATGCGATGGATATGGATGCGATTACAGCACGCTATACGCCCGAAGAAGCCGCCATTCGTGCAATTTTGGCGGGTGTGGATTTGGTTGTATATGGCGCGGGATTTAGCGAGGCACGGCAACAAGGCGCGATGCAAGCCGTTTATGACGCGGTTTTGGATGGTCGGATTGATGAAGCACGGATAGATGAATCGGTATATCGGATTTTATCGGCAAAATACGAATATGGATTGATGGATTGGCAACCCCAAGACCCATCTACCGCGCCTGAACGCATTGCCAGCGCTCAAACTGTGGATTTATTGCCTGATGTATTTGATGCGGGTGTGACGGTGGCATATGACCACTTTAATCAAGTACCTGTGGATAGCCAAACACAGGTGGCGATTATTTATCCCGGTCAACGGACACTTATCCCGCGCGAATGTGATGTGCATCATCCTGATATACAATGGTTGCCTGTGAGTAATGCGCCGACAACCGATGAAATTCAATCGGCTGTGGCATTGGCAGGGCGGGTGGATGTGGTGGTTGTATTTACGCGCAATGCGATTGCGATACCCGCGCAAATTGCATTGGTACGTGCTTTACCACCCGAAAAGACGGTAGCCGTTGCGTTATATTCACCTTATGATGGACGCGAGTTTGCTGATGTGGGTGCGTATATGGTTACATATGCGCCACAAGACCCAGGTATTAGCACCGTTTGTAAAATTTTATTCGGTATAATGCCCCCACAAGGGACATTGGCAATCACCTTACAGCCGTAGCAATGATAAAGCGACTTGCCAGAGTCGCAAATTCACGTTAACTTTATATGCAGATGATTTCTTGAAGATAGATGGTGATATTATGGGGACACTTAACCCAGATTTGCTTTCAAAAGATGCTGTTGTGGCATTAAATACTGCGGTTCAGTTCAAAAAACAATTCCGCAAAGATACCATTATGCCCGAATTGTTGTTATTAGCCTTATTGCGCCAAGAAAATACCGCCGCCCGCCGTTTATTGGATATTTTTAAGACCAATCGCGGGGTGGATTTGGAACGACTGGATAAACAAGTAGAGTTGGCGATTGAAAGTCGGCGCGACCAAAGCGGGAATTTAGATTTTGTGGCAACGGGCAATCAATCTGTGTCACTCTCACGCCAAACGATTATCCTGATTGATGATGCCCTTAGCCTTGCGAATTCACAAGATGAGGTGCGTGTAGATACAGACCATCTCCTTGCGGTACTCAGTGAAAGCAGTATGAGTACAAGCGGGATTTTACGGCAACACGGCATCACACCTAAAGCCATACAAGATATCCTTTCGGATTATAGTAGCATTCGTCGCCGTCCCGATGGGACAACCCAAGATTTTGTGGCAGATGCCAAAGCGGGTACGCTGAAAGCGGTGCATTTCCGTGAGGATTTGTTGCGGTATATCATCAATATCATTTCACAATCGGTCAAACGGCATGTGATTTTGGTGGGACCCGATGGTGTGGGCAAGCGCACCCTCGCATATAGTTTGGCGCTCCTGATGGCAGAAGGCAAAGGTCCCGCAGGTTTGACGAATTTGGTGCAAATTGATGAATCGGCACTGTTAGATAATGACCAAAAAGCAGTGCGTGCGGGGATGAGCAAAGCCACAGGTGGCATTTTATTTGTTGCCCATATTCATCGGTTTTTTGGCGGACCCATCAAGGCAGAATTTTCTAAAGCCACACCGATGATTCAAAAAGCGTTTTTAGCGGATGACCCTGTGATTATCGCATCCACCACCGAGACAGAATATAACCAACGCTTGGCAGGCGTGAGCGCCATCACCGAAAATAGTCAAATTGTGCGTGTGCCAGAACCATCCATCGAAGAAACGGTGGAAATGCTGAATATTCGCAAGCCTCATCTGGAAGCTGATTATGACATTGAAATTATCCCAGAGGCGCTCGCATTGGCGGCACGACTTGCGAAGCGATATATGGCGAAAACACCCCTCCCATTGAGTGCCGAACAATTGCTTCACCGTACCGCCGCGATGGTGAATATGAGCAAGCAAGAAAATTTGGCATTCAAACCCGAAGCGCGTGACCATATTTTGGATGCAGAGGACATCACTTTCACCGCCAGCCAGATGACGGGTATCCCCGTGAATAAATTGGGTGAAGATGAACGCCTGCGTTATGCCAGCATGGATGAACACCTGAAAGAACGGATTATTGGTCAAGATGTGGCGGTGGGGGCGGTCAGCCGTGCCATTAAAACGGCGCGGGTGGGGTTAAAGGATTCAAAACGCCCAATCGGTGCATTTTTATTTCTGGGTCCAACGGGTGTTGGTAAATCGGAATTGGCGAAGGCGCTGGCGGAATTTATGTTTGGCACAGAAGATGCCATGTTGCCCCTCGATATGTCCGAATTTAAGGATGAGTCGAGCCTGAATCGGTTGATTGGGTCGCCAAGTGGTTATGTGGATAGTGAAGCAGGCGGGCAACTCACAGAACGAGTACGCCAACAACCGTATATCATCGTATTATTTGATGAGGTGGAAAAAGCACACCCACGCATTATGGATATTTTGCTTCAAGTGATTGAAGAGGGACGCTTGACGGATGGGCGCGGGAATCCGACCAATTTTAGCGAGACGGTGATTATCCTCACCAGCAATTTGGGGTCAGAATCTCTGGCTGTGCCTGTGATTGATGATGATGCGCGTGAAGAAGCGATGGAAGATGTTCGTACATGGTTCAGACCCGAATTTTTGAATCGGCTGGACGAAGTGATTATGTTCAACGCGCTGGATGAAGAAAATTTAGGCAGAATTTTGCGCTTATTGCTCAAAAAAGAGAATAAGATGGCAGAAGAACGGGGCTTAAAATTGTCTTTCACAGATAAAGCGATTGCGTGGATGATGGGACAAAATGACGAACCCGAATATGGGGCGCGTCCGTTGCGCCGTATCATTCGCCGTAGTGTCCGTGAACCCCTCGCCGACTTTTTGCTCAAGACGAATCCACCCGTTGGGACAGAAGTGGTCATTGATTCCAACGCGGTGAGCGATGCCACGCTTGTTTTTAAGGCGTTGTATGATGGTAAAGAAGTGGCGATAGGATAAGTTTGGTGGACGATAAGGTTAATAAGACGCACGCTAGTCGCCCATTTCCAAAACGCCCAGATGATGGCTATTCGGCTTGGCAAGCGACAATGGGTTATATCAATATGCACCACAGCCCTGATGCGTTGCTTCAAGTGGAAGCCTATTCGCAACATGCGAAAGTATTTTGGGGTGCATCTGTATCATGGGCGGATAATCGAGAAGCTGTTGATAATTGTTTGTCGTTGCCCATCGCATTGCATGATTTATGGATGCAAGTGGAGAGGCAGTATCGCATTTTTAATAATCCAGCCGATGCGTTGCGCCGTCCATTTGGGTATAAGGATGATGAATGGTTTGATGATGCCACACTCGATATTTTGCATCGGCTGATTCATACTACCCAAAGTGTTTTTGGTGATGATTGGCGCATTTTATGGATTTATCAACCATCCGAAACACCCGAAATGCGTGTACAAATGCGAATGCTCGCTGATAACATGAATCGTCATGCGGGTGGGCGTGGCGCAAGTTTATTAGATGCAGGGCGCGAATTATTTCGGAATGCCGCGCCTATTTACCAAGCCTTTTTAGAATCTCGTGATAACTCATAGAAGGAGCATTGTTCGATGACATTCGATACATCCGTATTCAGAAAATATGATATTCGTGGCACAGTCGTTGGAAATCCGCCTCAAATAACCCCCGATTTAGCGCGTGCGGTTGGTAAGGCGTTGGGGACATACCTCCCGCAACATTTTGGCACAGACCGCGTGTTTGTGGGGTGTGATAATCGCCAAACATCCACCCCGCTCAAAGAAGCCATGATTGAAGGCTTACTGTCTACAGGCATGGCTGTCACCGATATTGGACAAGTGATGACACCAACCACCTATTTCGCCTGTGCCAGTTATGGTGAAAAGGGCGGGGGGGTGATGATTACTGGTAGCCACCTCGACACCCGTTATAACGGCATCAAAATGGCATTTGGCACACTGGCATTGGCAGGTGAACAAATTCAAGATTTGCTTAGAATTATCCAAAATAATGCGTTCACGGTTGGACAGGGTAAATTGGATACCGATTTTGATATGATTCATAAGCACATGGAAAAAATTGCGAGTATGGTGTCATTCAAAAAGCCATTGACCGTTGTCTTGGATGCAGGTAATGGGTTGTCTGGGACATATATCCCCGCCGTACTGGAAAAATTAGGCGCAACGGTTCATGGTCTATATTTAGAATCGGATGGCACATATCCTAACCATCTGCCCAATCCAGAAGACCCCGAAATGACCGTAGACCTCGAAAAGAAAGTGGTCGAAGTGGGTGCAGATTTGGGCTTGGCATTTGATGGGGATAGTGACCGTTGTGGATTCATTGATAATCATGGTCATCACATTGCCGCTGACCGTCTGTTGGCATTATTGGCGCGGGATTTACTCAGTCGTCATCCAGGGTCGTATGTGGTGTTTGATGTGAAGGCATCGCAAGCCTTGCCCGATGAAATTCGGAAATATGGTGGCAAACCGTATATGTGGAAATCGGGGCATAGCCTGATGAAACAAAAAATGCGTGAATTGGGGTCGCCATTGGGTGGTGAGGTGAGCGGACATTTATTTGTGGGCGAAAATTATTATGGGTTTGATGATGCGCCCCTTGTCGCGCTCAAAACATTGGAAATTATTTCGCAAAGTGATAAGACGATTGCCGAAATTTTTGACGAAATTCCCAAATTGGTCGCCACACCAGAAGTCATCCTTGATGCGCCAGATGCGCTAAAATTTGCCATTATTGATGAAATTGCGGAAGAATTGGCTAAAAAATATGAGGTGGTCACAGTAGATGGTGCGCGTGCCATTTTTGAACATGGCTGGGGCTTGGTGCGTGCCAGCAATACTCAACCCGCCATTACCTTGCGCTTTGAAGCCTATACACGCCCGCAAATTGTGGAATACATGACTATTTTCAAAGCCTTGCTCGATAAGCATCCAGAAATTAATCAAGATAAACTGGTCGCCCAAATTGCGAAGTTCTCGGAGTAATTATGACTGATTTTAAGACAATTTATTCATCCCAAGCCGATTTATATGACCAATTGGTTTCACAAGAAGATTACTTGGGTAATATCACCAATGTTATTGCGACTATCCGCCATTTACCACTGGCAAAAGTTGTGGAATTTGGCGCGGGTACAGGACGCTTAACCCGTTTTTTGACACATCATGCAAAGCAGGTGATTGCATTTGATTTGTATCCGCATATGTTGGAGAAACTCGTCAGTCGTATGGATGACCCCGCTTTTTTTGCGGTAGCAGATAACCACGCCATGCCCGTTCTTAGCGAGTATGCAGATATAACCATTGCTGGTTGGTCATTTGGTCATGCGATTGGTTGGTATCCTGATAATTGGGGCGAACATATTGACCAAATGATTTCGGAAATGCGTCGCATCACCCGCCCAAGTGGGACTATGATTATTGTTGAAACCTTGGGTACTGGTCATACGATGCCGACCCCGCCTCATGAGGGTTTGAGCCAATATTATGCCAACCTGAAAGAAATGGGTTTTACATTGCGTTGGGTACGCAGTGATTATCGGTTTGAATCGGTTGAACAAGCCGAAATGCTCACCCGATTCTTCTTTGGCGATGAACTTGCCGACCGTGTGCGTGATAATCAGATGCTCATCGTCCCTGAATGTACGGGGATTTGGTGGAAACATGTCTAAAATCTGCTTCATTTAGCAGGATATGACAAAATGGGTGTGGCAAGACTTTCGCCATACCCATTTTTATTGATAGCGATAGGAGTGATTTTAATGCGAATTGGGATTTTAGGGGGTGGTCAGTTGGCGCAAATGATGACCCAATCTGCCATCTCACTCGGATTGGAAACGGCGATTTTTGAGCAAATTGCAGATACACCTGCTTCGCGTCTTACGCAATATGGGGTGGTGGGGCGTTGGACAGATACTTCTGCCATTGAGACATTTGGCGCGATGTGTGACTTGATTACATTGGAAAATGAATTTGTGGATGCAACCGTGTTGCGCCAATTTGAGGAGATGAAACTCCCTGTATATCCATCTTCACAGACATTGGAGCAAATTCAAGATAAATTGATTCAAAAAATCACCATGATGCAAGAAAACTTGCCTGTGCCATCATTTGCGCCGTTGGATACATCGGATACTGCCCGTGACTTTGGCAGAAAATATGGGTATCCATTCCTCTTGAAAGCACGGCGTAATAGTTATGATGGTTATGGCAACGCGACGATTCATACACCTAATGATATTCAACCGCATTGGGAACGCTTATCACAAGGGGATAGGGCGCTGATGGGGGAGGCATTTGTGCCTTTCACACATGAATTGGCGGTGATGGTTGTGCGTGGTCGCAAAGGGGATGTAAAAGCGTATTCTGTTGTGGAGACGGTACAAAAAAATCATGTGTGTCATGTGGTGCGTGCGCCTGCCAATTTATCCCCCGAAATATTGGCGAAAGCGCGATATGTGGCAGTGAAAGCGGTTCAAGCCATTAATGGGGTGGGGGTGTTTGGTGTGGAATTGTTTTTATTGGCAGATGGCACGATTTTATTCAACGAAATTGCACCCCGTCCGCATAATTCGGGTCATTATACGATAGAGGGGTGTGTTACCTCGCAATTTGAAAATCATTTACGGGCGGTGATGGGTTTGCCACTTGGCTCAGTTGACCTTCGCGCCCCTGCGGTGGTGATGGTCAATTTGCTTGGCACAAAAGATGGCACGATGAACACCGATAACCTCGCACAAACCTTGAAATACGATAATGTGCATGTGCATTTATATGGTAAGCGTCAACTGCGTAAGGGGCGCAAAATGGGGCATATCACCATTTTGGGGGATACGATTGAAGAAATCGAAATGATAGGCGTTCAAGCCGCGTCTGAATTTGATATTTAGGAGCAAAACAGCATGATTGGGATTATTATGGGCAGTGATAGTGACTTGCCTACGCTACAAGGCGCGATTGATATTTGCCGTGAATTTGGTGTTCCATTTGAAGTGCGGGTGGTATCGGCACATCGCACACCAGATGATATGGCGACTTATGGCAAAACGGCACATGAACGCGGTATCAAGGTGATTATTGCAGGGGCGGGCGGGGCGGCACATTTACCGGGTATGATTGCCTCGCATAGCCCATTGCCTGTGATTGGTGTGCCTGTGCAAAGTAAATCGCTGAATGGGTTGGATTCGTTGCTTTCGATTGTGCAGATGCCTGCGGGTGTGCCTGTGGCGACTGTGGCTATCGGTGGCGGTAAAAATGCGGGGTTATTGGCGATTCAAATTTTGGCGACATCGGATAAATCGCTGATGGAAAAATATGTGGCATATAAGGCGCGGATTGCCGATGAATCACGCGCCAAAAATGACACATTAGCGTTTTAATCGAGAAACAAGGATGCTATGGGTGGAATCGAAGCAAAAAAGGATGAATCCTTGTAAGACAATGCCCCACCCATTGCCCTTTTGATAATCATCTTGGGCGCGTTTTGCCCATTTGTACCCGCCGAGCATATATAACCAATTGAGCGGGGTGTTGATGAGCAAAATACGGCGTAATTTGCGTGCTTCACCGCGCATTACCCCGTCCTCATACGGGTCGGGTAGGGTATCAATCCGTTTGCTTGTCCCCATTTTGCCGATGAGGGCGATGCCGATATTAATCACTGCCCATGCAACGGCTTGTGTGCCAAATCCACGCCAAAACGCATTTTTAGATTTCATCAATTGGCGACCCATTTCTAAATTCACCAAATTGATGTTCATCAGGCGACCTGTGAGGTCACGGTTAAAGTCCCAAATATCTGACATTTTATTTTTTCCTTGTGGCGGACATACACTTCGTTAGTCCGCCATTACACTCTATAAGATGAGATTTATTAATCCGCCATCACATGGTATAAGGTTAGTTTCGCTTGAGCCAACGCGCTTTGAAGGCGTAGTAGCCTTTTCGGAATGGCACAGGCAGGCGGTTTTCACTCTCTTTGGACATGACTAGTGTCACACCAAAGGTCAATAACACATTGGTGATGAAAAAGAAGAAAAATTCTTCAAATGGCAAATTGGGGATGACATCCAAGCCGATGGTTTTTTCTGGATTGATGCCCCATGTGCCTTCGCCGATGGAAAGGGAATCACTCACACCCAAATAGGCAGTAGATGCGAGGATGGTAGCGAGGATGGTTTTGCGGTTGCGCCATAAAATATCACCGCCGAAAGCCGTTTGGAACATAACAGGTGGCAATGCCCATGCCATAATCAAACTGAGATAGGTGTTTTTTGGTTTGCCCTCAAACATTTTGCGGAGTGAAGCCAACCATAACACCCCTAATGCCCCTGTTGCTAAAAGACGCGGTTTGGGGTCTTGTGAATAGGGCGCATCAGATGCTGGCATACGGCGCATGATATATTGCATAAATGACCCCGTGAGCAGGGGTTGCAATACAAAAAAGGTGTATTCTTCAATCGGCACCCATGCTTAACGTAACCCAGTCACCAATTTGGGGTCGTAGCCCCAGACTTTGGTTGCCACCAAATAATTGTCCCAGACGGTGGTATAGGTGAGTGCTACCAACGAATGACCAATCAGGGCTTTTTCTGGGTCCCAACTGGTTAGCGGTTCTGGCAAATCTTTCTTCTTTTGATTATCTCGCCAGATGAGCCAACGCATAATAACAAGCGGAATGACGACAAACCGCGCTAAAAATCCGAAATAAGTCATAAACTTCCTCTACGATGCTGTGCGAGTATTGCGAATCCGCCACCAAATACGCGGGATTCGCGCAATTTTGCCCATTTTGCCAATGTGTGCGCGACGGTCAAAGACATGATAATCATGGGCTTCAATATCGGTTAAAATGGCTTTATACAGTTCTGCCGCCGCGCCAATTGCCAAGCGTCCATCGGGGTTTAGCATGGCAATGCCACGCCATGAATCCCGATACAAATTACGGTTACGTTCAATTTGGAAGCGCATGAACGAGCGCCATTTATCATCTACAACGGGGTTATCGAAGCGACTTTCATCTAAACCAAAAGCCGAGAGTTCATCTTGAGGCAGATATAACCGCCCTGCCCGCCAATCTTCGCCCACATCACGCAATATATTGGTAATTTGCAAGGCAACCCCTAATTTTACGGCGTAGGGAATGGCATCTTCGTGGTTATAACCAATGATGTGCATTGCCATCAGCCCAACCGTTGAGGCGACCCCATATGAATATTCTGCCAGTTCTTCAAAGGTGGCATAACGGCTTTTGGTGAGGTCTTGCTTGACCCCATCAATCAATTGGGTAGCATAACCGCTTGGAATGTTGAATTGTGACCGTGCATCTGCCCATGCCAATGCAACCAAATCCTCATGAGGCGGGTTAGCGAGGTTGATACGCTCACGCCATGCTTCGAGGTCTGTTTCACGACGGCTTGTATCGGCGTTGCGGTCAATAATATCATCCGTGACTCGACAAAACGCATATAAAGCACGGACAGCACGACGTTTTTCATCG
>JALONZ010000046.1 GCA_025454675.1 Anaerolineae bacterium
GGCGACCCGCGTAATTATGCCATTGCGGGCATGGCGGGCATGATGGCAGGGGTGGTACGCTCACCAATTACCGCCATTATGATGGTGTTTGAACTCACCAATGATTACCGTTTCATCCTGCCTATTATGTTGGTGACGGTGGTGTGTATCGTCATCGCCGAAAAGTTTGCACCACATGGCATTTATCAATTGGCATTGGTGCGAAACGGGATTAAGTTGCATCCGGGTCGTGATGTGGATTTGATGCAAGGTATCACCGTTGGCGAAGCCATGACCAAACCCGCCCCCACCATTAGTCACAAAGCGAATTTAACCGAATTGCGCGATATGTTCCGCAAAGAACATCGTAACGCGCTGTGTGTGTTGGATGAGGCAGGTGATTTGTGCGGGATTGTCACCCTATCTGACCTGCAAAATGCGTTCCAATCGCCAGAAACAGCAGTCAATCTGCGCGTGGGGGATATTTGCACCCGCACCGTCTTAACGGCTCATGCCGATGATGTGTTGTGGAAAGCCATCAAATGGATGGGCGCACGCCAAATTGGGCGCTTGCCCGTGTTGGATGATGACGAAAAATTGGTGGGGATGTTGAATCGGGATGACATCGTGACCGCGTATAACACCGCCATTGAACGCAAAGTCAAAGACCAGCAGGTCAGCGAACAAATCCGCCTGAATACCCTCACAGGGGCGCATGTGTATGAATTGCATATCGGCGCACACTGCAAATTGGCGGGCATGTTGATTAAAGAGGTGGCGTGGCCCCCCGAAGCAGTGGTCGCATCTGTCATGCGGAACGGGCGGTTGGTTGTGCCAAATGGAAGCACGCTGTTGCGTGTGGGCGATACCCTTTCGATTGTCGCTGACCCACATATCGAAAAGGCATTGCGGGCGCTATTTGCCCAAATGCGCGATGATGAAACCAGTTGGGGGTGATTTTTAACATTGGCGATTGGCAAATACGCTTATAATGAATGGGATTGTTTGTTCTGATAAAGGAGATTGCTTGTGAATCCGTCTGCACAAACCAATTCATCACCAGTCCCATTTTTCATCTGGGTATTCATCTTATCTGTACCGTTTTGGATTATGGGCATGGCGATTCAGGTCGAATTACCAATCCCGCTACCCCTGAGTGCGCTCATGGCATTCAACCCGATGCTGGTGGCGCTCTTCCTCACCTACCGCGCCGATGGCATGATGGGGGTTAAAGCATTACTGAGGCAGATTTTCGATTTTAATCGCATCCCGCGCAAACGCTGGTTATGGGTCATCTTCTTGATGATGCCCATCCTATCCACCATCCAATTTTTCATCGTAGCAACCATATGGGAAGATGTTACCGATGTACAACTGCCGATTTTAGTCGGAATCCCGATGTTCATCTTATTTTTCATCGCGGCATGTGGGGAAGAATTGGGTTGGCAGGGTTACGCCTATGAACGCCTCGCACAAGGTCGGAGCGCACTCATAACCGCGCTAATTTTGGGGGTCATTTGGGCGGTGTGGCATGTCATCCCCTATACCCAAACATCCGATACCCTCACATGGGTGGTGTGGCAATGCGCGGTGACGGTGTGGTTGCGTGTCCTCATCGTGTGGGTGTATGTCAACACGGGTGAAAGCCTATTTTCATCCATCGTATTCCACACCATGATTAATGTGAGCGCGTTTCTATTCCCGAATTATGGTTCTTATTATGACCCGTTCATCGCCACGATGGTGGTCATGAGTGGGGCGCTGGTGATTATTGGGCTGTGGGGAAAGACACTCAAATCGAATAGAATAAATTCAGAGATCCAATTAACAAAATGGTGATAAAATAGGGGGGAATGTATGGTAGAGAATGATTCTATACAGTTCATTTTGGATGACTTGGTAAAATGGGATATTCTAGGAATTACAAAAACATTAGCACAAAATTTTGTAGATGCGTGTCTCATTTGTCTTGATAATCAAAATCACTATCAACCAATAACATTGAATTTGGTTGAGAATAAACAACCACAAAATGTGGAATTCATCTGGAATCAACCATTAACCGACCAAATACGGCGCACATGGCGCGATTTATATGAAGCAACGGAATATGGTGCAACAGGACTCGCTATTTTATTGGTCATCCAGCGCACATCTTATACGATTTTGGAGCGGTCTGTGCGTGGCATGGGATTTGATTACTGGCTTTTAGATAAAGAAAGCGCACAATCATCAGAACTGATTACACAAGGTAATGCCCGACTAGAAATATCGGGTATACTGAGAGCAAATACAGAATCTGTTATTCAGAGTCGTATCAAAGAAAAGTTGAATCAGGTCGCATTAGATACAACCTTCCCCACCCTTATCATTGTGGTGGAATTCAGCCGCCCAGAAGTACATATGGTATGGAAACATGAACTCAATTCGTGATATACATCGAAAAGCAATGGAAATCGCCGATGAAGCATTTATGGCGAAACGACTTGGCGAATTAGACCGCGCCAAAAATCTATTCAGACAAGCGTTTGAACTGGAATTTAGCATCGCGCAACAAGCCACCACTGAACCGAGTCGGTCTGTGTTATTCCGAAGCGCGGCAACACTCGCTTTACATGCAGAAGAATACCGAGAAGCAGAACGAGTAGCGGCAATGGGATTAAGTGGCAACCCACCCAACGAAATTGCGAATGAATTACGTGATGTTTTAGAACAGACGATGGTTCATCTGCATTCAAAGCCAGTTCTCTAAACCCCAATCCATCGCATAGAACGCGCTTTATCGGCTATAATATCTTTAGCACGAGTTTTCGCATGTTAAGGATGTTTAGCCCATGACCCAACCCTTCAAACCCCGCCCACATCAAGCCGAAGTCCTCAAATATACTGGTGGACGCATGGGCATTTCTGCCGTACCCGGTAGTGGCAAAACGCGCACCCTTGCCCAACTCGCCGCCAAATTGATTCAGAGTAAAAAATTGGCAGATGACCAAGAAGTGCTGATTGTGACACTGGTCAATTCCGCCGTGACCAATTTCAAAAGCCAAATTGACGGGCTGATGAATCAAAAAGGCAATTTGGCGGGGTTTGGCTATCGTGTCCGCACATTACACGGCTTGGCAAATGATATTGTCCGTGAAAAAGCGCATTTGCTGGGCATGGGCGATAATTTTACCATTCTGGATGAACGCGATTCGCAAACCATCATCACCGATGCAGTCGAAGCATGGTGCAAAGGGCATCCGCAAGGCGGAAGTGAATATTTTCTGCCCGATTTATCTGAGGATAGAGTCGCTTATCTGCTCATCAATGAATGGCAACGCGATGCGGTTGGGATTGCGACCAATGTCATCAAGCAAGCCAAAGATTGGCGCATCACCCCCGAAGCATTACGCCAAAAATTGGACACTTTTCCGCAAAAATTACCCCTCGCGGAGATGTGCCACGCGGTTTATGTCAATTATCAACGCAGTTTGGCGTATCGTGGCGCGGTAGATTTTCAAGACCTCATCAGCTACGCGCTCACCTTGCTAGAGGGGCATGAATCGTATTTAGACTTGCTCCGTAAAAAATTCCCATACATCTTAGAAGATGAAGCACAAGATAGCAGTGAATTGCAACAATCCATCTTAGAATTGTTGGTGGGTAAAAAAGGCAATTGGGTGCGTGTCGGCGACCCGAATCAAGCCATTTACGAGACCTTCACCACCGCCAACCCCGATTATCTGGTGAAATTCATCAATAGCAGTGGTGTGAAGAAACGCGAATTACCGCAATCGGGACGCTCCACCGCTTCGATTATTCGCCTTGCCAATTTCCTCATTGACTGGTCACAAAGTCGCTACCCCGTGGAATCCGTGCGCGTCAAAGAACCGCTCAAATTGCCCTATATCCAAGTGACCGCGCCAGATGACCCACAACCGAATCCGCCCGATAATCCGCGCCAAGTGGTGATTTATCCTGAACCGCTACGGGTGGATACATCAAAGGATGAAGAAATTGATGCCGTAGTCGCATCACTCAAACGGTGGTTGCCCCAAAACGCAGATAAAACGGTGGCGGTACTCGTCCCCAAAAATGAACGCGGTGGCAAATTTGTATTGGCACTGAAAAAAGCAGGGTTGCCTGTGGTGGAATTGCTCCGTAATACGACCACCACCCGCGAAACCGCAGGCGCATTATCGTTCATCCTCGATGCCCTCGCCCACCCTGATGCAGGCAAGGCATTGGGCGCGGCGTTCCGCGTATGGCGACGCGATGACCGCGAAAATGAGGTGGATAATGCGCGGAATGAACACATCATCAAGGTATTGAATGCGTGTGACCAACTCGAAGATTATTTATATCCGATGGGGGATGATTGGTTAGATAGCGAAACGGTGCAATCGCTGGTGGCAGAAGTAGATAGCGCCCATGATTTGTTGGTGCGCTTCAAAACCATGATGTACCGTTGGCAAGAGGCGATTGTGTTGCCGATTGACCAACTCATCGTCACCATCGCGGGCGAATTATTCAGCATCGCCACCGATTTAGCCATCGCGCATAGCCTCGCGTTGCATCTCAAACGGCAAGCGAATCTCAATCCGCATTGGCGCATCAATGAATTTGTGACCGAACTCCGCGCCATCGCCCAAAACAAACGCAACATCGCCAATTTGCCCGAAGAAGATGAGGATTATCAACCGGATAATTACAAAGGGGTTGTGACCATCGCCACCATGCACAAGGCGAAGGGCTTAGAATGGGATAGGGTATATTTGACCTCGCTGAATACGTATGATTTTCCTGCCGCCTTCCCCGAAGATAATTATATGGGTGAATCGTGGTATGTACGCGATAAACTGAATTTGAGCGAAGAAGCCTTGCATCAACTCCGATGCTTAAAAGACGGCAATGTGTATGAAGAAGGGGTTGGTACGGCTCGCGGACGGGTGAATTATTCGGCGGAACGATTGCGCTTGTTGTATGTGGGCATCACCCGCGCCCGCCGTGAATTGATTTTGATGTGGAACACGGGCAGAAAAGGCGATTTGCGCCCATCGGTAGCATTCGAGGCGTTGCGTACCTTTTGGGAAACACACGGGCAATAAGGTAATATACTAAACAATATAGATAGAGAGTTGAGGAAATACGATGGTAATCAATGCAAAATTAGAGATGTCTGTCGAGATGTTTGATGAATGGGTTGCAACGCAGGAAGGCAATTACGAATATATTGCAGGGGATGCGATTGAAGTGAGTTCAAAGCATTACGCATCAGAAGTAGCAGGTAATATTTTTGAATTTGTTAAGACATTTGTCCGCATCAATAAATTAGGTCGTGTGACAGGTGCAGATGGTGGTTATCGTGTAGCAGGTGAACGATATATACCCGATGTGGGATATGTTTCGTATGCTAAACAACCCAATCGCTCTTTAGAAGGATATTTATCACATCCCCCCGATTTAGCCGTTGAGGTCATTTCTAACCCAGCCAATGCCAGTGAATTACACCAACTCCGTATCAAATTGACGAATTACCTACTTGAAGGTGTCACGGTTTGGGTGGTCAATCCAGAGACGGAATTGGTCGAAATTCATCGGAATAACCACCCTGTCGAAATTATCGGCAAAGATGGCATTTTGCGCGGGTATGATGTGTTACCCAATTTTGAACTGGCGGTAAAAGATATTTTTGAGGAATAAAGGCGGATATATTTCAATCCGCCCAGAAAATATACAGGGTTTATGCGTCCACTTTGGTCGCTACGAAGTCAATGAACAAATCCACTTCATTCGCCACATTCGCCACAAATGGCACAGATGGAATCCGCAAATTGTAATCGGGATACAAAATTTGCGCCACACCACTCCCCACCAAACGGCTATCCGATTCAACCGTCAGGGTCATTTGGAAGGTGACAGGGTTGGTCGTTTCGACAAGGGTCAAATCGCCCGTGACGGTGAAGGTGATGGTATCTCCCACCGCGACAGGGGTGGTCGGCAAGCCAGACACATCAGTCGGGACGAAACGCGCAAATTGATAAGCATCGGTGGATGATTGCAAAATGCGCCCACGAATAGCATTATCCCGATTGCCGTTATCGGTGCGGAGTGTCCGCAGGTCAATCACAATTTCACCGACTTGAGATGTATTGGGATTGGCAAAATCTACCACAATATCCCCCGCCACTTGATTGGTCGTCCCAACAACCGTGAACGGAGCGCCGTTCAGCTCTTCATAAATATTGAAGCGCACTTCCGATTCTTCTTGAAGGATGCGGAACAATAGGCGTTCTGATGGTACAGATGCGACTTCGGTGGGGACGGGTTCAGCAGTGACAGGTTCTTCGGGTTTGGGGATGTCAGTCGCTTCAACTTCTGGCAAATTACGAGTTTGTGCTTGGGATGAAACGGTAGCGACTTGTGTGCTGAGTGCCGCCACTTGCCCTGTCAGCCGTTCATTTTCGGCTTGCAATTGGCTATAAGACAGGGTGGGAATCGCATTCGGGTCGAGGGTTGGCGCGGTAACAGTTTCATCGGATTCGCCACTGCCCGCAAATAACGCATTGGATAAAAAGAATCCACCACCAACGCCCACACCGATTAAGACCAACGCGCCGATAATCAGCGCGATAGGGTTTAGTTTCATAATTCAACATCTCCTTCATAACAACAAACAACTGATTCGTATATGCTTCAAAACTTGGCAAATCATACAGAGAAAATGTAAAAAATGTGTTATGTAGGCGTGGAATATTCATCAATTTATCATGATTGAATAAACGTTTATTTCTATTTCATACAATCTTCACGAAAATAGGTTATGACAAACATCATCTATGAATAATGTAAAGAGTAACTTGAGGGTAACTATATGTGGCTTTAAGATAAAAGTATCGCTTGAGAATTTTTCTCACACTCAAAGGAGCAATTGGTAATGTTTCACAAAGCAATAAATCGTTCGATTTTTTTCTTTTTGCTATTCGTCGTTGCCATACTACCTGTGAGCGCACAACAAAGACCTACACCGCCAACCCCTGTGCCACCAACAGATAGTCCCGTTTTAACATCGGCACAAATGCGTTCTGCAATCGTGGTTTCGGATATGCGTGCAACCAATCGCGTGATGGTCAGAGCCAACGAAGAGGTTGTTTATC
This sequence comes from Anaerolineae bacterium, assembly GCA_025454675.1. Classification (GTDB taxonomy): domain Bacteria; phylum Chloroflexota; class Anaerolineae; order Aggregatilineales; family Phototrophicaceae. The sequence continues at coordinate 7,119 of JALONZ010000046.1, forward strand.
GGTTGGCAGATTGCGATGAGACTGTTGAAAATTCACCATGTTATGTGGTTTTATCTGCATCAATAACCCCTACAACAAATACTGAGTCGTTTTCACAAACTCAATCAAGTACAAGTGTCAATCGTGGTAGAACTATACAATGTGTTCGAGTAATATATGGTCCGGGTGCTCTATATGAAATAGCATGGCTTCATCAAAATGTTGCCGTTACGTTTCATACAAACAGTGATAGTGCTCCGTTAACTTTGAATTGGGGAGATTATGCTGGTAGTTTGGGAGGTTTATTCGCCCGATGGGTATCTATTTCAAACCCAGCACCTAATCCAGGATGGGGTACATATGAATGGAATCAAGCATATGTTAATACATCGGCATTAGGTGAATATGGAGTATATTCACCCATTGGTTGGATAACAACTTACACGTTCGGTGCAGGGGTACGCTTAACAATCAATAAATCTGGATGGTGGTGTTCATAATGATTGACACAATAGACTATGGTTTTAATCGGGTATATGCTCTAATCCTAATGGGAATATGGTTATCAACAACAATGATATTCCTATGGAGCATAAGACGTAATTATGATATCAGTCGTAACTCAAAAAATCTCTGGTCATTCATGATTATATTTTTCTGGGTTGTTGGTATGTTGTTCTTTCTGATGTGGAACGCTAAAGAGAAAAATGCGTTAGAGAAACATACGTGAAATAACTGATTTTATATCGCTAGGGTTTATAAGCATCTCAGTTTTGAACCCTAGCAATATCCAACTTGAGGGTAAATTTATCAGAAATCAGCAACATCTAATCAGTAGGAGTTTTTATCATGCCCCTAACCTTAACATCAATCATCCCATTTATTTTATTATGGCTACCTACCACCCTATTCTTCCTCATCATCATTAGGAAAAACAAAAAAATTACCCGCCAAGCAAAATTGTTTTGGTCGGCGGTGGTTATTGTCACATGGTTTCAGGGTGCATTAGTCTATGCCATATGGGGACTTGCCGTGAAGATATGGGATGATTTATTCAGAGAAAAATCCCCAACTCCCACATCATAAACAAAAAAGAGGTCACTCACCCACAAGTGACCTCTTTTTCATGACACTCCTCGATAAAATGCCTATAATTCCCCCAATTTATCATCATTTATAAATTTTTTCTGAAAAACTAGCCACATCTATGAAAAATTTGCGAATAAAGATGCTATACTATCGCAAATTCACATCGCTTGCGATTTAAGGAGATGAAAACACATGCAACGCAGATTATTATTGAGTTTATTCATCCTGCTATTGGGGTTATCGGCACTCACCGTTGTGGCACAAGAAAAACCAGTTGTCACCATTTATGGCGCATATACCGAAGGTGCAGACCAAACGATTTTTCTGCAAGATTTAACAACTTTTGCCGATGCCAATAACATCACGATTGTCTATGAAGGCGATTCCGATTTTGAAGCCAATGTTGCCACTCGCCTGAGTGAAAATACCGCCGATATTGTCGGATTTCCGCAACCTGCCCTACTATTGGCAAATGCGACCAACGCGGTTGATTTGCGTGATGTGTTTGAGATGAGTTATCTCCAAAGCCAATATAATCAAAGTTATATTGACCTCGCCACCACTCCAGATGGCAAAGTGGCGGGCATTTGGGGGCGTGCCACCTTAAAAAGTTTGGTGTGGTATTCGCCAACCTGTTTTGCCAACGCAGGATATGATGTGCCGAATACATGGGGCGAATTGGTCGACTTGACCGAACAAATCAGCGCCGATGGCAGAACGCCGTGGGTTGCTTCGATGGCAGATGGCGACCTAACAGGTAGCGTGGGTACAGATTGGATTGAAGATATTCTCCTTCGCACCACCACACTGGAAAATTATGACCGTTGGACAAACCTCAGTTTCGATGAACGCCTCCCCTTTGCATCGCCCGAATTGCGCCGTGCGTGGAGCATCATGGGATACTTTTTGCTCACCCCCAATTATGTGTTTGGCGGTGTGGATGGCATGTTGGAACAACCCGTCCAAGACACGGGCTTGCCCCTGTTGGATTGTTCGGCATACATGGCAAAACAAGGAACAGAGTTGCGCGGGTGGATTTTAGATGAAAATCCAGACTTGAATATCGCGCCAGATGGCGATTTATTCTATTTTTATTTCCCCGCCGTTGATGTGCAATATGGTTTGCCTGCGCTCATCGGTCACTGGCATCCTCTATGGCGCAAGGCGTTTATCTCGCGCCACATTTGACCACCGATTTACGCGCCTATAGTGAGGCGTATCGTCCATTAGGCGAAATTTTGTTGCAATCTACCGTTGTGCGTTTTGATGGCAGTGATGTCATGCCCACCCAAGTCGGATTGAGCGCCTTCCCGCAAGGGGTTGTAGATTATCTGATTGGGGCAGATTTAGAGGCGGTTCTGGCAGAACTCGATAGCGCGTTTGGCGAATAATTCATAACACCCACCATCAAGCTACTTTTTACGGGACAACATACATCTATTGTCCCGTTTTTGTTTTATATCTGCCGAATATGGTCAATAATTTTTTCCAACGACTCGGCATTGAATGGTAAATCATAGCGTTTCTCGCTCCGAATGGCATTAATCGCCACTGTCCGCAAATTTCGCATAATGTCTTGACGTTGATGTGTGGGGATGAACATGGCAATTTTTTGGTCATTTTTGAGCGACAACACCACACCATGACGGGTTTGGGTCATAAACGGTTTGATATGGATGATATAGTTGGTGGGGATGACGGCTGGCTCACGGGTTTTTAGGGCTTGCCGTTGTAAAATCAGACGTAAATCCGTGAGGACGGCGTATAGGGGTGGCACAGTTGACTGCCACTGATTATTTGACCATCGGGCGATTTCGACATGATAATCGCCAATGAACACTTCTTTTTCCATGAGCAATTCTTTAACCGTCAGCATAGGTGATGCTCCCATTGTGGGTTAATTCGGTGATTCCCCTACGATTATAGCAGATGTATGGCTTGGCAAAAACTATTT
>JALONZ010000591.1 GCA_025454675.1 Anaerolineae bacterium
CGTAAAGCCTTCGATGGCGTTCATCGGCGTGCGGAGTTCATGCGACATGGTAGATAAAAATTCCGATTTGAGGCGCGAATTTTCATTGGCAATCCGTTGCGCCGCCAACGCTTCGTCACGCGCTTCTTTCAATGAGGTGTTCAGGGCTTCGAGTTCGGTTTGGCGTTGTTGCACAGAATCTGCCAATTGATTGAAGGCTTGCCCCAATTGACCCAATTCATTCGTGCGGTTAATATGCGCCCGTTGCGAATAATCGCCTTGTGCGAATTGCGTTTCGACTTTGGCGAGGGTGATGATGGGCTGAGTGAGCCAGCGCGCAAATATCAAGCCAACCGCCACCGCCAAAAATGCCGTTATACCGCCAATAATCAGCACCGCCAAAAATGCCGTTATACCGCCAATAATCAGCGTGAGTTGTTGCAAATTCACAACCCCCACAAACGCTTCGGATTCATTGATTTCTGCCAGCAACCCCACCTCTAATTCGGGTAGCCAGCGATACACCCCGATAACAGGTGTATCCCGATAATCGGTATATCTGCCCGACCCGCGCTCACCCGCCAGCGCCAAATCAATGCCTGTGCTGGTGTAGGAACGGTTAATCGGGTAGCCCTCAAAGCGGCTTTCCGTGAGCAGGTAACTATTTTGCAAACTGACCAGATACGTCTCGCCGGTTTCGCCCAGACCATTCCGCTCCACCATGATTTGCGACAGTTGCCCCAAATCTGCCCGCCCCGCCAATACACCGACGGTTATCCCGTCTCGGTCGGTGATGGGCATGGCGAAAATGATGTTCAGGTCGCGCGTGCTAATTTCATAAAATGGCGACTGAACATAATAGGCACTTAGGCTCGGCTCGAAATAGGGCGCATTACCCACCCGTTTATTCAGTTGGACGGGGTTGGTAGACGCGATAATCACACCATCTGTATCGTATAAGAACAATTCACGGAAGATGGTCTGATAATTGAGCTTGTCGCCCAAATAGTTATTGATGCCATCCAAGACGGCATCCGATGGGGTTGTATCGGCTAAAATGCCACGCAAAATGCCCGTGAATTGCACTTCCGATAGCACCAAATTTAGCACTTTGCGCCCGTCATCCAAATAATCATCAATTTGTGCGGTCTTGAGTTCCGAGACCGATTGCAATTGATTCAATATTTGTGTCTCGGCGGCTTGTTGTGCGCCCTGACTTAATAAAATAGCCAAAACTGCGGGTGGGATGCTGGTAAGAACGACCAACATCACCATCAGCGTGATGCGGATGCGCCCGCGAAATTGTTTTTTAGCCGGTTGATTCATGATGTATCCTATTGACCGCCATTTATTTTTTCTAAGAATTGATTGGTAAATGCCTTATTCAAGTCAATGGGCGCGGTCAAAACACCTTGTTCAATCAACACATCTTGGCTTTGTTCCCAAACGACCATATCCATCTCCCCAAGCGGTTCCCCTGGCGGGTTGATGAGGGGTAACATCACCTCTAGGCGCGTGAGTTGTTGCGCTTCGTCCAGTGTATTGTCATATTTCAACACGGCTTTAACGGCTTGGCTGGGGTTGCCGATGGTATCATTCATCCCACCCACAAATCCGCGCAAAAAGCGTTCTACCAAATCGGGGCGGGTATCAATCATTTCTTGTGAGGTGAAGATGATGAAGCTATAATCTTCGAGTGCGTAATCGCTGAGGAGCATGATATTGGCTTCGTAGCCTGCCTCTTCGACCATCACGCCTTCATTAATAATCCAACCTGCCAAGAGTTGCGCTTCACCATTCAGCAGGGGTTCGATGCCGAAGGTGGTGCGCGGGATGAGCGTCACGCTATCCGCATCCACGCCTTGTTGTGCCAAGAAGGTCAAAACGCGGGTGCGTGCCGCCCCATCCGATACGGCGATGGTTTTGCCCGCCAAATCTGCGGGGTTAACGATGTTATTTTCTTTGAAGGAGATAATCGCTAAGGGGTTGCGTTGCAAAATGGTCGCAATGCCCACCACTGCCTTGCCTTCGGCTTGGGCTTGGATGATGCTGGTGGAACTGGATGTGCCGAATGCCGATTCGCCATTCAACACTTCATCAATGGGTTCGATATAACCTTCGTCACCAAAACCACCTGCGACAATATTCACATTCAAATTTTGTCCCGCAAAATGCCCATTTTCCACCGCCATATACAAACCCGATGACGAATATTCATGCGTCCATGACAATTGAAAAATAACATCTTCTGCCGGTTGTGGGGTAGGGGTGGGGGTTGCATTACCATTGCATCCCGCCAATGATGCTAATAGGGTGATAAGAACGACAAACCAAATTTTTTTCATAACGCTTACACTCCTTAGAACAGTTTACGATAAAGAATTGATAATGACCGATGCGCCATCCACACAGCAACCGAAGATATCGGGTTGTGCGCTCAATTTGGCACTCCTCCAAAGCGATAAGATAAATTCTTTTGATTCAGTTATGTGGATTAATTATAAAATACCGAGCTACCATGTTGTCACAATATCCTGATGAATCTTATATATGCCTTCATTATAAATGAAATGCAGGTATAAAGCATTAAGGCGGGCAAATTTTTGGTAAAAAATTCATAAATGGGGGTGTAATGGGGATTTTTAGGGAGGGGGTGAGGTCTCCCTTCCCCATGCGTAGCAACTTAACAACAAAATTGCTTTTTGACCTCACCCCCCTGCCCCCTCTCCAATTTGGAGAGGGGGAGAAAACCG
>JALONZ010000592.1 GCA_025454675.1 Anaerolineae bacterium
GGGTTTTGCCTAGCAGGGTTGTTTTAACACCCTGCGTAAGAAAAGATATCCCTCAAGCCTATTTTTAACCCCTCTCCAAGATGTGGGTAAGGCATAGCCCAAACGGAGAGGGGACTTAAACCCACCTATAAAATGGTTTTCTCCCCCTCTCCACAACGTGGGGAGGGGGCTGGGGGGTGGGGTAAATGCCTTAAGTCAAACTACGCCATATTCAATTTGGGCATACTACTCACCGCGCGGATATATTGCGCCCGTTCAAACGCGCCCGCATTGCCACCCTTCAGGTAACTCATGCTCCCGCGCATTTGCGCCACCGATTCATATTCGTGTTCTTCCATCCATACCTTCACACCCGCCTCAACCGAGCGAATGTGGTCTATGCCATGACGCAACACGGCAGAAGCCATCATCGTCACGTCCGCGCCCACCATCAGCATCTTGAGTACATCTTCACTGGTATGAATGCCGGTTGTCGCCGCCAATTGTGCTTTAATCTGCCCGTGCAAAATGGCAATCCAGCGCAAAGGCAAGCGCATGCATCTCGGCGGGTGTGCTGAGTAACACATGCGGATAAACTTCCAACGCTTCCAAATCCACATCCGGTTGATAGAAACGGTTGAACAGCACCAACGCATCCGCGCCTGCCTCCGACAGTTTCTTCGCCATATGCGCCATATTGGTAAAAAATGGCGACAGTTTAACCGCCACCGGAATCATCACCTCCGATTTGACGGCTTTCAATATCTCAATATATTCATTTTCCAATTCCAGCGCCGATTTATCCAAATCGGTGGGGATGTTATAAATATTCAATTCCAATGCCGATGCGCCCGCTTTTTCCAATTGACGCGCGAAATGCGTCCAACCACCCGTATGATTCCCGTTCAAACTGGCGATAATCGGGATGTCGGTGGCTTTGCGGGCGTTGCTGATGAGCGCCAAATAACGGTCGAGCGTGGTCATAAATTGTTGCGGTTCTGGGAAATAGGTGAGCGCCTCAGAAAAACTTTCTGTGCCATAGGTCAGGTGATGATGCAAATCGCGTTGTTCAATCTCAATTTGTTCTTCAAACAACGAATACAGCACCACTGCCCCCGCGCCTGCATCTTCCATTTTGCGGATGTTATCGAGGTCGTCCGAGAGTGGGTTAGCAGATACCACGATGGGCGATTTGAGCGTCATGCCTAGATAGGGGGTGGTTAAATCGGTCATAGGTCTCTTCCTTATATCATCTGATGATGTCTAATTATAGCGTTCATTGCCGATGCGCGTGAACGCAAGATAAAAAAATTTTTGCGGGTTCTAACCTCACCCCTAAATCCCCTCTCCCACACGGAGAGGGGACTTAAACCCACCCGCAGAACGTGATGGGGATTGTAGGGGCTTGCCATGGCAAGCCCCTACGCCACAATATCCCCTACGCTGTAAAACGGTTTTCTCCCCCTCTCTAATTTTGGAGAGGGGGCAGGGGGGTGAGGTCAACAATGTTTACGATTCGCCAAATGTCCGCCCCGCCAGATATTCATACATCGCCCAACGTGCCGCAATATCGCCTTCCGCCGCAGACATCAATTCTTCTGCCGTGTGCGGGTCGGTTTGCATCAGCATCTTGAACCGATTTTCCATATTGAAATAATCTGCCAGTCGCGCTTTGGGCGCTTTGCTATCCAATTGCAACGGATTTTTGTTTTCTGCCACCAACGCGGGGTTATAGCGATAGAGTAACCATTGACCCGTCTCGACTGCCAATTTTTGGTCGGTCATGGCGGTGGTCATGTTGATGCCATGCGCGATACAATGGCTATAGGCGATGATGAGCGATGGTCCCTGATGCGCTTCGGCTTCGATGAACGCACGCAGGGTTTGTTCATCCTTCGCGCCCATCGCCACACTCGCCACATACACATTGCCATAATTCATCGCCATCATGCCCAAATCTTTCTTGCGTCCGGGCTTGCCACCCGCCGCAAATTTGGCGACTGCCGCGCGGGGTGTGGATTTGCTGGCTTGCCCGCCCGTGTTGGAATACACTTCTGTATCCAGCACCAAAATATTCACATTGCGCCCACTGGCTAACACATGGTCAAGCCCACCGTACCCGATGTCATATGCCCAACCATCACCGCCGATAATCCACAGGCTTTTCTTCACCAAATAATCCGCCACGCTCAACAATTGTGTGACGGCTTGTGTGGGTTTCATCCCGCTCAATTTGGCTTTCAGCAATGCCACCCGTTCCCGTTGTTCAAAAATGCCTGCTTCATCGCTTTGGTCGGCATTCAAGATGCCTTCCACCAATTGGTCGCCCAATTCACCGACCAAGCTGGTCAATAATTCGCGGGCATATTCGTTTTTCTTATCCAACGACACGCGCATCCCAAGACCAAATTCGGCGTTATCTTCAAATAACGAATTTGACCATGCGGGACCGCGCCCTTCATCATTTTTCGCCCATGGGGTGGTCGGTAAATTGCCACCATAGATGGATGAACAGCCAGTCGCGTTGGCAACCACCATTCTATCGCCAAATAGTTGCGTGACCAATTTCAGATACGGCGTTTCGCCACAACCCGAACACGCGCCCGAAAATTCAAACAGGGGTTGTTGAATTTGTTGTTGGCGGATGCTCCCGACTTTCAAATCGGTGCGGGTGGCTTCGGGGATATTCACAAAGAAGTTCCAGTTATCGCGTTCAGGTGCTAATAAATTCTCAATGGGGCGCATGTTAATGGCTTTTTGACCCGCCGCCGATTTATTTTTGGCGGGGCAAATCTCCACACAAATCCCGCATGAGGTACAATCTTCTGGCGACACTTGGATGGTGTATTTTTGACCTTCAAAATCTTTGGCTTTGGTGGATT
>JALONZ010000593.1 GCA_025454675.1 Anaerolineae bacterium
CCCAACCGCACGGATGATGGTTTGGGCATGTTCGCCGTTCACATACGCATTCGATGAACCGTCATCTTCATAAAGCGTAAATTCACCATCTGCCACACCATAGCGATGCAAATTCACGGTCTGGGGCAGGGGAGTATCATTCTCACTGGTGATAGGCGCGAGCGGGATGATGCCCCCATCTTTGACGAATATCGGGATATGACGCAAATCGCCGTAGACCGCCGTCCAACCGCCACCCTCATACCGCGCACCTGTATTGAAATCATACCAATCGCCTTCTGGCAACCAAACCGCCTGACCGCTCACCCCCGCCGAATCGCTCATCGGTTGGATGTGTGGCGCGGCAATCATCTCGCTCCCAAACCAATATTGATGCGAGGCGATATAAGCACTATCTTCATGCGGATGCGTATAATACATGGGGTTGATGAGCGCGATATTTTGTGTGTGATTGCGCCACGCCATGCTATATATATAAGGAACAAGCGCGTGACGCAGGCGCATGGCATCCCCCGCGACTTTGGCGACTTCCTCGCTTCGCCAACCCCAAGGACGGCGTTCACTAAAATGATTTTTGGTGCTATGCAGGCGCAAAATGGGGCTGAATACGCCGTATTGTACCCAACGGGTATATAACTCGCCGTCCTCAATCCCAAACATATGCCCACCAATATCATGACTCCACCAGCTATACCCGACATTGGTGGCGGTGGCTGTGAAATACGGTTGGAATTGCAGGCTTTCCCATGTGGTGTGTGTATCGCCAGAGAAGCCAATCGGGTAACGATGATTGCCCAATCCGCCCCACCGAGAGAAGATGAACGGGCGCTTTTTACCATCCCGACCAAAATCATAAAAATGCAGGTGATTCAGCCACCATAAGGCATCGAGTCCCTTGAGTTGTGCCGATTCATATTCTTGTTGCCAATCGAGCCACCAAAAATCTACCCCGTTTTGTCGGCAATATCAAACGGAATCCGCGCCCCGTCTGATGTATCGTGATTCATCCACGCGCCGAATTGCTCATACATCGCTTCATGCGACTCGACCCCCGCGTGCGGATGCAAATTGAGCGCGGTGCGGAGTTTGCGCGTGTGCAATTGGTCAATGAAGCCCTTCGGGTTGGGGAATAAGTCGGTGTTCCATGTGTAACCCGTCCAACCACTGCTCCAAATACTGCCTTTTCCGCCTGTGTCGGTGATGTGCCAGTCCATATCCACAATGCACACCGAGAGGGGGATGTTGTGCGCCTGAAATTCGTCCATCAGATTCAGCAATTCTTGGTCGGTGTATGCCCAGTAGCGACTCCACCAATTGCCCAATGCCCAACGCGGAATCATCGGCACGCGCCCCGAAACGGCGAAATAATCATCAATCGCGCCCTGAAAATCTGTCCCATGCCCAAAGAAATAAAAATCATGTGTAGGTGATTCGTTTCGGTTGGTCAGCCAACCATCAGGCGTGAATACCAACGATTTTGAATCATCCACCACCGCCCAGCCTTCGCGTGAGACCAACCCCAATTCGAGTTCAACCGCGCCATCAGCACGGTCTAGGGTGCGATATGTCCCGCGCAGATTGGCTGTGGGTGCATCGCCAAAACGCCATGTATGCCCATTTTCTTTGATGAAGATGGCGAGTGTATCGAGGCTATCGCGTTGGATGTTATAGGTGAGGACAAGGTGCTTGGTCTCGATGCTAAAGAAATCGCCTTCCGCGCCACTCGTAAAATCGGGTGTGGGTTGGTCACGATACCAAAAGGCTTGGCTTGGGCGGTCTTCAAATTGTTTGGTGGGGCTAAATTCGATGCGTAATAAGCGCGATGTGAGCAGGGTGATGCGTAAGTTGCCCATTTTTAGGATAGATTTTACCCGCGCAATGGGCGATTGCGACAATTTGAATTGAGATGGGATATTCGACATGGGGTTTTTCCTGTGTTGAAAAAAGGTTTCAACATTATTATAACATAGTTAGGGGTGGTTATGGCAGTAGGTCTAATTGGGGGATGTGTGTGGGGCGAAAAATGGTGAAGTCGCGTTGGTCGAGTGTGCAAATGGTGCTGATGGTGTGCCGTTCTGCGAGTGCCATCAGGCAACAATCCACAAAATCGAATTTGGCATCAGCATATTGAATCAAAATGGCGTGAATGCGTATAAAATCCTCTGGTGTGAGGATTTCATACATATAGTTTGCATTCTTTAAGGCATTGATAAATTGAATTAAACCACGCATCCCGTCGTTTCGTTTGAATAAATACGCGGTTTCGGTGAGTACGACATACGGAATCAACATGTGATTCCGATAAATTGCCACCGTCGCACTCACTTTTTTATGATAGGGGTCGGTTTGGTCATATAGCGCATAGAGAAAACTGGTATCTACCAACACCTTATCCATGAATCAAATCCTTCATCTTTTTGAGAATGTCATCTGCCATTTCTTCATTCAATACTTCATCTGTTTGTGATGAATCAAATGGTGCATGAGTACGGATATTGGCTTTTTTTGCCATTTCTCCCGCATATGCCAATGACCCAACGGGCGGTTCTTCTGGCAATTCATCTTTGAGGCGTGGTATGCCATTCTCATCAAATGCGCCAAAAAGCATATCGAGTTCATCATCTGTCAGATTAGCGCGTATATCTCCAACAGATTGCCAATAAGCACGCGCTTTAGCATATGCTTTCAGATAAATATCACGCACATCAGGGTCTTGGGGAGTTGGTTTATAAGCGGGTGTAAGGATTAACCGCGTAATCCACTCCTCTGGGTCTGTATGTTGTGCCAATGCTTCTGCCGTGACCAGTGCGACTAATTCTTCATTTCTCAATACAAGGCTCATTTTTCAACACTCCTCACACCTGTTTTTTTATATTATACCCCATAAAACAGGTTTGCCAGTTGCACATAAATGGGCAAGCCGAGCGTCAAATTGAACGGGAAGGTGATGACCAACGACATGGTGAGGTAATAAATGGGCTTGGCTTCGGGCAGGCTGGCGCGGGCGGTGGCGGGCGCGGTGATATACGATGAACTGGCGGCAATCGTTGCCAAAACAATCGCACCCCCCATCGAAAGCCCCACCATCCGACACAATAAAATGGCTGTTGTGGCATGAATAATGGGCATGATGATGGCAAAACCAATGAGGAATAAGGGTATTCGGCGCAATGCTTTA
>JALONZ010000047.1 GCA_025454675.1 Anaerolineae bacterium
GTTGATGATATGATTGTTGTTCTTAGATAAAATAATGAAAATACCTATAAGGACACCCATATAGGTATGTAGGGGCGAGGCACGCCTCGTCCCGCGATTGAGGTAGAACAACAACATGGCATTCGACCAAGCAAAAATTTACATCCGTAGTGGTGATGGGGGCGATGGTCTCGTCTCATTTCGTAGAGAAAAATTTGTCCCGCGTGGCGGTCCCGCAGGCGGGGATGGGGGGAAAGGTGGGGATATTATCTTCAAAGTGAACCCCAAATTCAACACGCTCACCTATTTTCACCGCCAAGTCCATTTTAAGGCGGAGCATGGCAAACGGGGCGGTAGCACCGATAAAACAGGCAGAGGTGGCGATGACCTCATCATCGAAGTGCCACCTGGTACCGTCGTCCGCGATGCCGAAACCAGCGAATTGCTGGCAGATTTAATCTATCCCGACCAAACTCTCGTCATCGCCAAAGGCGGGCGCGGGGGGCGTGGTAATGCGAAATTTGTATCCTCATCCAACCAAGCCCCACGCATCGCCGAAAAAGGTGAACCGGGAATTGAACGCTGGATTACATTGGAACTCAAACTCATTGCCGATGTGGGTATTGTTGGGATGCCAAATGCGGGCAAATCAACCCTGTTGTCTGTCATCAGCAACGCCAAACCCAAAATCGCGCCCTATCCATTCACCACACTCGAACCCAATTTAGGGATGGTGGTTTATGATGACCGCGACCTCGTTTTTGCCGATATTCCGGGCTTAATCGAAGGGGCGCATATGGGCGTAGGTTTGGGACATAGCTTTTTACGCCATGTCCAACGCACCCGCGTGCTGATTCACTTGCTGGATGGCACAAATCCCGATGTCTTAGCCGATTATAGCCAAATCAACACCGAACTGGCGTTATACGATGAGGAATTGGCAACCCGCCCGCAATTGGTGGTGTTTAATAAGATGGATATGCCCGAAGCCGAAGCCACTTGGGAAAAAGTGCGTGATACGCTTCGTAAAAATGGGATAGAAGCAATGGCAATCTCTGCGCTAACCCGCCAGAATACTCAAAAAGTGGTGCAAAAAGTGTTTGAATTGGTATCTACAATGCCCAAGCAAATCCCACAAATTGTCGAAAAAATGCCATTGTATGAATTGCCAGAAGATGAAATCAAATTCACCATCGAGCGTGATGAAGACGGGTTATACCATGTGAAGGGTAAGCGCATTGAACGCGCCGCCGCCATGACGCAATGGGATTATGAAGAGGCGGTTATGCGCTTCCAACGTATTTTAGAGACATTAGGGGTATCTGCCGCGCTGGAAAAAGCGGGTGTACAAGTGGGCGATACTGTTTTTATCGGTGATTTTGAATTGGAATGGTCAGACTAACATGCCACCACGAATTGGTATTCTTGGCGGGACATTCGACCCGCCCCATCACGCCCACCTGATTTTGGCACAACACGCCCTTGAAGAATTATCATTAGATAAGGTGCTATTTGTGCCTGCGGGTGTCCCACCTCATAAAACAACTACGCGCACACCGATAGAGCATCGCTTAAAGATGATTTTAATGTGCATTGAAGATGTGCCACAATTTGAACTCTCGCGGGTAGAAATAGACCGTCCGGGTCCGCACTATACGATTGACACCGTGCGAATCATCCAAGCCCAAAATCCTGATGCAGAATTATTCTTCATCATGGGTGGCGATGTCTTTCGGGATTTGCCCAATTGGGATAGACCTCAAGAGATGTTCCGAACCTGTAAAATCGCGGTGGCAGTGATGCGCCGTCCGGGGTTTGGCAACCCAGAACTGCGGTTAGATATGCACCGCAATACCATCCCAGAAGTTGAACAAAATGCCCTGTTGTTATCATCGCCACTGGTCGAATTTTCATCTACGGATATTGTTGAGCGTCTGACAAAGGGCAAAAGTATTCGTTACATGGTGCCAGATTACATCCTTCGCTACATTGAGGCACATGGGTTATATAAAGGACTGAAATGATGAAAAAATGGCTACTGTTGATGATTTTGGCGCTATTTCTGCTATTCGGGGCAAGCACCTTATTTTCGGCATCCATACCCGATAGTCGTCAAATTCCTGCGCCCACACTCGTCCCGCCCACACTCGTCCCACAACAATCATCTGCCAGAGAAGAAACCCTATCTACAGAATCTGTCGTGACGCGCATCCGTAATGCGGGGGTGGTCAATGTGGGCATTTTATATAATCAGCCCCCTTTTGGCGAATTGAATATTCGCGGGGAATTGGTGGGATATGATGCGGATTTAGCCCGTAGCATGGCGCAAACATGGGGTGTTGAGGTGAATTTCATCCAAGTGACGCGCCAGCCAGAACGCCTTGCAGAATTGTTAAAGACAGGCACAGTGGATATGTTGGTATCAGCCCTGGTGCATGAGCGCGAACTGGATGCGTTTATGGAATTTAGCCAAAGCTACTATATCGGTGAGCAAGCCATTATGGTACGTCGTGATGATGCCGAAAAACCCGCAGATATGGCAAATCGGCGCATTGGTGTTGTCATTGCAACCCCCGCCGAAAAAGCGGTTGGGGATTGGTTGGCACGTTCCGGATTTTCGGTGCAAATCAACACCTACCTCACCTTAGACCGCGCTTATACCGCCCTTGCAGTCGGCGAAATTGACGGGTTAGTAGATAGTGATTATCGGTTGCGCCAAGTATCCAGTGGTCAACCCGATTTAATCGAAATACTCGCCGAACCGATTCAGTTAGACTCGTTTGCCATCGCATTTTTGCGCCAAGATGCCAGTATGCGCGATTTAATCAACCGCACCTTGCAATACCTGACCAGCACAGGGCGCATGAATGAAATCCATCAAGCCTATTTTCCGGGGAAAGTGAATAATGCCCTCATCATCTGGAAAAATTTAGGTGATGCGCCCAATCCGTCCCAATATGAAGCCCCCATCCCCTTCCCTAGCACCTATGTTGTACCCCGCATCCAGTCGGGGAATGCAATTCGTGTAGCGGGGATAAATGACGCGCCGGCTACCGAAAGTGAACGCCGTCTAAATACCTTTTATCGGGAATTATTGATTCAATTGGCAAGCCGTTGGGGTGTAACGGTTGAATTTATCCCCAGCACACCCGAAAACGCGCTGGAATTGGTGGCTACAGGTCAGGCAGATATTGCTGTCGGTGTTGAACCCGATTGGGCGTGGTCAAATCGTGTAGATTTTACCCTCCCCTATTTATGGCGTGGCGATAGATTGATGGTCGAAATTGGGAGCAATATTCGCGGGTTTAGCGATTTACGTGGCGATAAAGTTATTGTCCCCGAAAATCAAACAGGTGCGGCAGACCGTGCTGTGGCGCTTGCCAATACCATCACGGCAACCATACAGACGATTCCGCAACCCGAATCAGAATTGGCAAATGCCCTATTCAACGAAGAATTAAATGCAAGCGCCGTATTTGGCGATAGCATCATCCTCATGGCGCATCTTCAAGCCATGCCCGACCGTCTAGAACTCACACGCACCGATGATGGAAGCGCCCCGCGCTGGTATAACCCATCCTTTATCAATGACCTTAGATTCCCACCGATTCCGATTGTTATGGCAACACCCTATAATGATGTGGATTTTAGGCTTCTGGTGAATTACACCCTACAAGAACTCATCCGCGAGGGTATTCATAAAACGATGTTGCAACCCCTTATACAAGAACGCGATATCCCCGTTTTGGAAATTTGGGCGGGTGGCACAAATTTCTTTGGATTTGAACTAAGCCGATAGCCAACCGTAGGCGCGGTGAAATCGGCGATTTCACCGCGCCTACGCGCACACCCTATCGCACTTCCCAAACAGGGTCATCGTTCAAAATACGTTCCAAATGATGGGCAAAATCGCCACTCCGAATTGGCTTGCCCAAAAAGCTATGAAATCCAGCCCGTTGGCAATTCACCATCTCGGCAGAATTGGCGGTATATGCCACCACAGGAATATTATCAAAATCAGGAATAGACCGAATGGCGCTCAATACCTTATAACCATCTGTCCCTGGAATTTCCAAATCCAAAAAGACCACATTCGGCTTCGGCACACGGGCTAAATCGGCAAACAATGTGCGCGTATCATATAGCACATCATAAGCAATATCCATGCGCCCCAGTAATTTTTGCAACACATTTGCATCACTGGAGTTATCATCAATGATTAAAACGCGAATATCACTCGACATAAGTTAAAAACATCCTTTGAATGAATTTTTGAATACAACATTAAGCATCTGGTGCATCGCCCCAAACTTCTCCGCCTTCTAGGATATGGGCGATACTTCTGATGAAGGTTTTTGTACGAATAGGCTTACTGATATACCCCTTAAATCCCTTCTCTCTGGCTTTTTTCATCTCGCGGTCGGGGTCACTAGCGGTCACTGCCACAATTGGAATTTTAGATAACTCCGGTATGGCTTGAATGGCTTGCAATACATCATAGCCTGTCACATTGTTAGGAAGCATCAAATCGAGCAGAATAATATCTATCGGCATGAAGGCTTTGATGGTACGCGCCGTCTCGACACCCCATGTATCGAAAAAAATAGTCGCCCCATAGCGCCTGAGCATAGACGAAATAATGGCTAAGTTATTGACATCATCTTCTAAGACAAATATCTTCTTCCCGTCTAAAATTGGGACAGACATATAAATCCTTTCTGTGTTGGGCTACATCGTCTCATGGAACATACCAAACAGCATCGCCAGAGAGGATGCGTTCAAGTAATTCTGGAAAAATCTTTTTTCGCACGGGCTTGGCAATCAACCCATCAAATCCTGCTTTTTTTAAGTCCTCGATATCCGAGACAGTCACACTGGCGGTCATCGCAATAATCGGTTTGCCATCAAATGTGGGGTCTGCCCGCAACATTTTCAGCATCTCAAACCCGCTATACGGCGTAATTTGAACATCCAGCAAAATAACATCAGGGACTTTTGGCAGGGCTTTTACCCGTTCCATAAAGTTGCTACTATCTTCAAAGATGGTTACTTCTGCCCCGCCTTCCACTTCTAACTTGGACAGCATGACGTGCATCACCTGACGGCTCATAGGGTCATCTTCAGCGTATAAAAACGTCAGTGGCATGATTATTTATTTCCCCTCTAGCGCCAATTCATCCTCAGCCAGTTTTTCGCCTTTCATCGGCAATAAAACATGGAATGTCGAGCCTTGCCCCAAGTCGCTCTCAAACCAAATTTTTCCACCATGTGCTTCAACAAAGTGCTTGGAGATAGGCAATCCCAACCCTGTACCACCTGCACTCCGCAACCCGCTTTCGGTTTGCTTAAATCGCTCAAATACCTTTGGATGGTCTTTTGGCGCAATACCAACACCCGTGTCTTTCACAATAATCAGAACCCCATCCTCTTGACGACTTGCGGCTAATGTCACCGAGCCTGTTGGCGTAAATTTGACCGCATTAGATAATAAATTCAAGAAAACTTGATGCAAACGTCGTCTATCACCCGAAATGATGGGCAAATCCGGTTCAACCTCAACCCGCAATTCAATCGGCTTATCTTTCACCAACCCTTTGCCCGTTGATACAACCGCCTTCAGTGATTGGTTAATATCCACATCTTCAATGAACAATTCCAACATGCCCACTTCAATTTTGGTGATGTCCAAAATATCGTTAATCAGGCTCAGGAGATGCTCCCCACTCGAAACGACTTTTTGCAACGTTTCTTCTTGTTCCTCATTCACTTCGCCTAAATCACCATCCATCACAAACTCGGTGAAGTTCAAAATGGCATTGAGCGGTGTCCGCAATTCATGACTCATATTCGCCAAAAATTGCGATTTAACACGGTTGGCTTCTTCTGCCTCTTTTTGTGCCGCTTGTGATTGCGAAAAGAGTTGCGCGTTCCGCATCGCAATAGAGACCTGTTCCGCAAGCGTTGTTAATACCGTGATTTCTTCTGGCTTAAAGCGCCCTGTCTGGTTGGAATGAAAATCGAAAATACCCAATAACCGCGTACCCAACATCATCGGAATCGCCAGTTGTGCGCGTGTTTTTGGCAATTCAGGGTCTGCAAAATAATCGAGTGGCACCGTTACATCATTCACCGTCACGATTTGGGCAGTATATGCCGCTTGTGCCACCACACTACCTGATGTATCAGGTTCAATCGGTAAATATTTTTCCACATCCACCGCGCCCGTCATATCTGCGCCCGCCGCCCGTATAATTTGCGTCCCCAAACTGGTGTCTTCTATACGGAAAATGAAACACGCATACAACTTAAAACTCTCTACCGTAGATTTCACCACGTCTTGCAACAGGCGGTCAATGTCCAACACCGTCGTGATTTGGCGCGACACCTCTGCCGCCACGCGCAAATCGCGTGTTCGTTCTGCCACCCGTGTTTCCAATGAAGCCGATAATTCCATCACTTCGCGGATGCGTGAATTCCGTTCACGGATAGATTGCACCAAATTATCCAACATTGTATCAAACGCAAATCCCAAACGCCCAATTTCGCTCACCTGCTTCAGGCGGGCGCGTTGGGTATAATCCCCACGAATAGCAAGTTGGGCAATATAGGTTAAGCGTGCAATTGGTTTAGTCAGCCAGCGCGTCACAAAACGCCCTACAACCAAACCCAATACTGCCATCGCAATTGCCGCAACCAAACTCACATCGCGCACATTATTTACCGCTTGAAGCAACTCATCCTCTTGAATTTCGGCTAACAACCCTGTGCCAAGTTGTTCAATCCACGTATAAGCACCAATTACATTTTGGTCTCGGTAATTCACATAAAAACTGCCACCCGTGCGCCCCCATAATGCTTCACGGATGCCTTTGCTATCATGCCGAATGGTCGGGTCAAAGGCAATAAATCGGCTGGGAGTGATAATGTTGGCGCGTTCTAGGCTCACCAAATACGTCTCGCCTGTCTGACCAAGACCGTCTGTTGGCGCTAATAACCCAGCCAGTGTATCAAAATTAATGCGCCCCGCCAAAACACCAATAATGCGCCCCTCTGTGTTAACAATTGGGGTTGTAATCACCGCATCCAAAACGGGCGTACTGGTCTCAATACCCTCTTGTTCACTAACAATCGTCCGCAAATAAGCCGATTGAATATATGGGTTCACCAAACTTGGCTCAAAAAAGGGTAATTCCGTCACCCGTTCCCGTTCTGCACCAGCCGCAGTAGAAACATTAATACGCCCGCTTGGGGTATAAATAAAAAATTCACTGAACGCATCTTGAGCATTCAATTGGTCTTGTAACAAACCACGTACCAAACTGACGGTCTCAGGGTTTGGACGTTGGTTATCCACCGTGCTACGGATTTGCACCAATTGGCGTTCTGGTAATGCCAGCACCGATGACAAGCGCAATTGGCTTGCTTCTAACCAGCGTTGGACTTCTTCACCACGCGCTTGGGCAATAAATTTCATTTGGCTCAAGGCTTGGTCACGCGCTTGTTGACCAAATAAACTTAACGCCACACCAATAACCACCAAAACAGGGATAATTGCCAATGCCAATGAATAAATATTCAAAGCTGTACCAATGCTAATGCGAATGGATTGCTCTGATTGTTGTGGGATGTTTGTTGTTGCTTCTACCGACATACCCGCGCTCCTGAGATTCATATGATGTGTTTTATTGTAACATCATTCATCAAAATGGGTGAACACATAACCGATTTATCACGAAAAAAACACCCAAATGCGATATATAAAAACATATAGGGGCTTGACATGGCAAACCCCTACGAACCAATTATGTATCATGGTTCTGGCGTTACTTCAATCACATCACCCGTTGCGCGGTCTACACCCGTTTCAATTTCGCCGAATGCCAACATATCCGCAACATCAATTAGGGCATCATAATATTCCAACGGAATGTCCGCATCATGCGCTGGGGCAAATGATATACCATCATTTTCGAGGCTCAAAATATAATTATCACCACCGGGGAACGCATCCATATCGCCATCAATCAGCACCGCCACCATATCATACACACCCACATTCACCCGTTTAAGCATACTCGTGATAAGGCGGTCTGCACCTTCCACTTCCCCACTATCAAAGGTCGTATAATATTCATCTTGGTCAACACCAATCACATACACGCCTTGCGCCGCGGCGTGTTTAATGCCCTCGCTACCCGTCAAACCAGCCGCCCCAAAAATCACATCCGCCCCCGCCTCAATAAATTCATCGGCGATGGCTTGTCCTTGTTCAACATCAGCAAAACTAGACGCATATTCACCTAAAACGGTCACTTCTTTACCTGTTTCTTCCATCGCCAATAATGCGCCTTGCTCAAACCCATTACGAAAACGTTTAATCACGGCAATTTCGGGTCCAAAAATACCACCAATCACATTACTCTCTGTCACCAAAACAGCTAAATACCCCGCCATGAACCCACCTTCATCGTCTCGGAATTGCACCCCAACATAATTTGGGCTACCATCCACCACATTATGGTCTACCCCAACAAAATATTTATCAGGATATTCAGCCGCCACTTGTGCAGTCACTTCTGCCAATTGGAAACCCACCGCCACAACAATATCAAACCCTTCCGCGCACGCTTGCAGGTTAGGATACCAATCTGCACCTTCTAATTCAGGGTTAGACGGAATATAAATCACTTCTTCACCCAATGTCAGGTCATAATCATCAGCAATTGCCTTCAACCCGTCCCATGACAATTGATTAAACCCACCATCATCAACAAAGCCGATATTTAAGACCATGCACACCCGTCGCAAAGTATTTTCTTCGTCTTGTGCCTGTACAAGGCTTACCGACATCCCAATCATCATCATAGCCAATATCGCTATCAAACTTTTGCGTATCATGTTGTCATGCTCCTTTTGTTTATGTTTTAGGAATGGCAAAATCACTTTGCCCTATGAGTAGAACGCAAAACAAACAAAATTACAAATGAATTTTTTGAGACAATATTAAAAAAGGACGGTTATGAGCCGTCCTTCTCTATTTTATTTCAATTATCTCACCAAATATGGGCGCAAATATTGCCCTGTATGGCTATGCTCAACTTGGATAATCGCTTCGGGCGTGCCTTCGGCGATAATCAGCCCCCCCCCATCCCCACCTTCTGGTCCCAAATCAATGATATGGTCTGCCACCTTGATGATGTCGAGGTT
>JALONZ010000048.1 GCA_025454675.1 Anaerolineae bacterium
CGATGCCCATTTTTTCCATCATTTCAACCATCTCGGCGCGGACATCATGTGTCTTGTCCAACGGTGGCAGAGGGAAGTAACCTTCTTTGATGCGGTTCAGATACACCATCGAGGCATCATTAGAACCGCTATTCCAGAAACCTTCATGCGAGTCAATATAATAACGGCTCACATTGGGTCCCACTTCATAGCTAACGTTGCTAAAGATGAAGAATTCGGCTTCGGGTCCAAAATAAACGGTATCTGCCAAGCCAGTGGTCTTTAAGTAGGCTTCGGCACGTTTGGTAATGCCGCGTGGGTCACGACCATAGGGTTCGTGTGTGATGGGGTCATACACATCACACAAAAAGGCAATCGTCTTTTTGGCAAAGAATGGGTCAATGACAGTTGTTCCCAAATCCGCCTTCAAAATGAGGTCAGATTCATTGATAGCTTGGAAACCACGTACACTTGAACCATCAAACCCAAATCCGTCTTCAAAGCTACCTTCATTCAAAATGCCGATTGGTGATGTGAAGTGATGAATCACACCCTTCAAATCGGTAAAACGAATATCCACTTCTTCGACACCATTGGCTCTTGCCCATTCTAATAAGGCTTTGGCTGATTTCCGCGCATCGGCAGGAGGAACAAATGACATACTATCTACTCCATTCGCTTGAATAACAATGTTTATAGAACAGGATACATTATAGGCAAGTACGGCAGAAATTTAGGGGAAAAAATAGCCCAAATTTGAAAACCGCTTTTGTGAAAAGTAACCAAAAAACATAGCTGGCAAGGGGGGTATTTGGGCAAAGTGTCCATAATTCACAAGCGTAGGCAATCCGCCTATAAGAACTTTGGGGGAAATATCGGCGGAGTTGGGCAAATTATGCTACACTGTTAAAAGAAATGTATTTTCTCTTTTTTCAGAAAGGTATCGGTTGTATGCGTAGACTACTTCCCGCCCTTTTGCTACTCATGGTGATGGTCGCTTTTACCAGTGTATCTGTGACCTTTGCCCAAGACCAAACGCAAAGTACAGGGCAAACCATTCATGTGGTACAACGTGGCGAAAATTTATATCGAATCTCCTTGCGCTATGGTGTCTCAATGAGTGCCATTCAGCAAGCCAATAATATTGCCAATCCCAATCTTATTTTTGTTGGGCAACGGCTCGTCATCCCGACTGGTGGCACAACACCCCCCACCAACCCGCCAACCAATCCGCCGACCACCCCGCCAACCAATCCATCAACCTATACGGTTAAGCGTGGGGATACACTCGGTAGCATTGCCCGCCAATTTGGGACAACTGTCCAAGCAATCGCATCTGCGAATCGCATCGCCAATCCCAATCTGATTTATCCCGGACAAGTCTTGACCATTAGTGGTGGCACAACACCCCCCACCAACCCGCCAACCAATCCCCCAACCAACCCACCCACCAATCCCCCAACCAATCCGCCCGTTTCTGGTGGTTTTGAACTCGGTGGTCATGTGGACGGTTTCCGTTATCCCGACCAAATGCGTGGCGCGGGCATGACATGGGTCAAAAAGCAACTCTTCTGGTCACAAGGGCAACCCGCCAGCATCGCGCAACCGATGATTGACCAAGCGCGTGCCGCTGGCTTCAAGATTTTGCTCGGCATCGTTGGCGACCCCGCCCAACTCGGTGCCAACCGCACCCAATATATTCAAGATTTCTCGGTATTTTTGGCAGGTGTGGCAGGACTCAATCCCGATGCGATTGAAATTTGGAATGAACCGAATATTGACCGTCAGTGGCCCGCAGGTCAAATTAGCGGTGCGGCATATACCGAAATGCTCCGCGCAGGTTATACCGCCATCAAAAATGCCAATCGCAATGTGTTGGTGATTAGCGCCGCCCCCGCCCCAACCGGTGCAGAAGGTGCATTCCCAGGGCGTGTGGTGAATGATGACCGTTTCATCCGTGATATGGCAAATAATGGCGCGGCAAACTTCATGGATTGTGTCGGTGTGCATTATAACGAAGGCATTTTGCCCCCAACCGCCACCAGTGGCGACCCGCGCGGAAATAGCAGTCACTATTCGCGTTATTACCCCACCATGGTGAGTGTCTATTCGACCACCTTCCCCGGTAAAGCGTTGTGCTTCACCGAATTGGGTTATCTCACCCCACAAGGCTTAGGTCCGCTACCCAGTGCATTCGCATGGGCGGCAAATACCACCGTGACCAATCAAGCCGAATGGTTGGCGGGTGCTGTTCGCCAAGCCCGTTCTGGCGGATTGATTCGTTTGATGATTATCTGGAATGTGGATTTCACCCGTTACGATAGCGACCCGATGGCTGGCTATGCCATTATTCGCCCCGATAACACCTGCCCCGCTTGCAACGCGCTTCGCTCGGCAATGGGTCTATAAACCCGCATCTCAATGTGTTAAATATATGATTAAAAGCACAGATTTGTTCTGTGCTTTTTTATTCCATCTAAAATAAGTTATTATAGAATGAATTAAATATCAAAAGGGGATTTATCATGGCGAGTTTATTGGTACTCATCATTCAATTGTGGCTATTCACGGGTGTGGTTTTGGTATTGCATCGGCTTGCCCCGCGGATTGGACTCGCGCCATTGTTATTTTATATATCTGGCATCATCGCCATTTTGAATTTTGCCGAATTAATGGCGTTATTCATTGAACCCTTCCCTGGGATTATCATCCGCACAGGGGCGCATGTATTCGTCCCCATTTTGCTCATGGCGATTTTGGTGTTGTATATCGCCAACGGCACATCTCCCGCCCAATTGGTGTTATATGCCCTGACGGGTGTGAACATCCTCGTGATGACCGTTTTGGCGTTTTTATTCATTTATCTATTATTGAGCGATTCATCAACACCAACAACAGGCTTGTTAATTGAGACCAACCTCATCAATTTACAATTTTTGCGCGGGGTGATTGCCTCTACCGTCACATTCTTTTTGAATATGTTCCTCATCACCATCATTTATCAGGGGATGCGGAATGTGTTGCCGATGGTGCCGATGTGGGTAGCCATTGCCACCGCGCTGATTGTTGCCCTGTGGACGGATTCGGTGTTATTCAATTTGCTGGCAAATTTGGGAACACCCAATTTTCAGTTATGGCTACCGGGTGATGTGTTGGCAAAAAGTATTTCGGGCTTGCTCATTGCGCCAATGGCAACATACTACTTGGTCTCAATTGCCCCAAAATCATCTACATTTCGGGGCAATGAAAAACGCCCCACCTTTGATATGTTATTTGGGGTACAAGGTGGCGTTAAGCAAAGCCTAAAATTATTGCAACAACAAATGCACGAGCAAGAGATGGCGCTCACATCGGCACGGGAGCGCGTTACACTGTTGCAAGATATGGTACGAGATGCCTCGCATGACCTGAAAACACCCATCGCATCGTTGTTGCTCAAAATTCAATTATTGGAGCGTGTTCCTAATGAAGAAGCACGCGCCCGTTACTTATCCGAACTCAAACAACAATCCTATCAACTGTCGGCGATGATTGATGATTTATTCACCATGTCTCGACTGGATAGTAATCGGTTGAGTGAGACACAAATCGTTAATCTCACCGAGATGGGGAACGCCGTTTTTGAGATGTATCGCCCGCTTGCCGAAGAAAACAAGATAGAACTCGCATTTGAGCGGTCGGATATGCCCATTTGGTATGAAGGATTAGCAGATGAATTAGAACGCATCTTTTTGAATTTATTGGGCAATGCCATCCGCTATACACGTAAAGGCAAAGTGACACTCGCGCTAGAAGAAAATAAACAAGAGGTGATTATCGCTGTGCGCGATACGGGCATCGGCATTCATCATGATGACATCCCCAAAATTTTCACTCGCTTTTTTCGAGCAAAGACGGCGAGCGAACACGGGATTCGCGGGACGGGTTTGGGTTTGCCGATTGTAAAAACCATTGTGGATTTGCATCGTGGCGCTATACGAGTGGATAGTGTGGTGAATGAAGGCACAACTTTCACCGTCTCTTTGCCCAAAGCATCTGCATCTTCTTGAACAACTTTATAAAAGAATAGAGAAAAAATCATGAGCATTGGTAAATTTTTAGGCGGTGTTGGGGCGCTAATTTATAACCCCGCAAATAATACCTATTTGATGTTGCAACGGTCTAGCACCAAAGATGTGGGCGCTGGTAAATGGGAATGTGTGACGGGGCGTGTTGACCAAGGCGAGGGCTTTGAGCAAGCTGTTTTGCGCGAAGTCTATGAAGAAATTGGCGTAGAAGTGCAACTGGACATGCTCATCGGCACAACCCATTTTTATCGTGGTGAAGCCATCCCAGATAATGAACTCATCGGCGTATTTTATGGCGCACATCTCAAACACCCCGATTTGCCCATTCACATCAGCCACGAACATGCCCAATACCGTTGGATGACCATCCCCGAAATGACAACCTTATTTACCGATAAAGCACATCAGTGGCTTTTGAATTTGATACATCGTGACCAAACCTTGCGCCAGATGTTACCGCCAGCTTTGCTGACCGTTTTTCATCGGGAGGGCTTTGAGATTTGAGCCAGCGTTGCATAGCCGTAGCCCAATCATTGCCAAAGCGTGCGCCCCATATCCCCAAAAGGGCATACAATAGGGATATAAGTGTGATTGCTGGTTAAACCTCACCCCTAAATCCCCTCTCCAGTGTGGAGAGGGGACTTCAAACCACTCATAAAATAGGGATTCTCCCCCTTCTCCAATATGGAGAAGGGGGTCGGTCAAAAAACGAATCAGCAATCCAATATATTCGTTAGGATGCGTAGGGGTTTGCCATGGCAAACCCCTACAAAATAGATAAAGGGGATGTATATGTGGCGCTGGTTCAAAAAACGCAGACGGATTCAAAAATTCGGCATTATCTTGGGGACTTTGCTCCTCGCATGTGGCGTATTGATTTATTTTTATGTCTTTGCGGGCTTGCCCTCTATTTATGACATCCAAAACGGGTATCAATTGCCTGCCACGCGCATTTATGACCGCAATGGCTTGCTGTTATATGAAATCCGTCCACCGGGTGAATATGGCGGGTTAAATAATGTCGTCTCGCTGGAATCTATCCCCAAACATTGCCAACATGCCGTCATTGCCACCGAAGATGCCAATTATTATTATCATCCGGGTGTGGATATTATCGGCTTGGTGCGGGCATTGTGGATTAATATTCAAGGTGGCGAAGTTTTGGCGGGCGGTAGCACCATCACCCAACAAACTGCGCGGTTATTGTTATTAGACCCCACCAACCGCCTAGAACGCACCATCCAGCGCAAACTGAAAGAGATGGCGTTGGCATTGCAATTGCAAACTGCTTATAGCAAAGATGAGATTTTAGAATTGTACTTGAATCAAAATTATTTTGGCAATTTGGCATATGGCATTGAAGGCGCATCACGCACCTATTTTGCAAAATCAGCGGAGTCGTTATCATTAGCCGAATGTGCATTATTGGCGGGGTTGATGCAAAATCCCACCTATTACGACCCGTTCACCCAACTGGAAAATGCCAAAGACCGCCAACAAGTGGTGTTGGGGCTGATGGTGCAAAATAATTATATCACCCAAGCCGAAGCCGATTCTGCCTTTGGGGATGAATTGCAATTCGCCGCCACCCGCTTCCCCATCGAAGCGCCCCATGCGGTGATGGCGGTATGGGAGATTTTGGAGCGCCAATATCCCGAAGCCTTATACACACGCGGCTTAGAAGTCATCACCACCATTGACTTAAAATGGCAAAATAGCGCCCAAGACATCATGCAACGCCAACTGAATGCACTTAATCACCCTGTTTCGATTAACAAACAGCCTGCGAATGCCAATAATGGCGCATTGGTGGCAATTGACCCCTACACAGGGCAAATTCGGGTGTTATTGGGCAGTCCCGATTATTTTGATGAATCCATAGACGGGGCATTGAACGCCGCCTATGCGTATCGGCAACCGGGTAGCGCCCTCAAACCGTTCACGTATGCCGTTGCCATGAATCCGAATTTAGCCAATCCCATGACCCCCGCCACCATGTTGATGGATGTTCGCACACCCTTCGTCACGCGCAAACTGGAAAGTTATGTCCCTGCCAATTATGGCTTGGTCGAACACGGACCCGTATCCTTGCGCGAATCGTTGGCATCATCTTATAACATCCCCGCCGTGCAAGCCCTCGAATTTGCGGGCTTACAATCCATGATTACCCTATCGGCGAATGCAGGCATGGATAACCTCATCAATAACACCCAAGTAGATTTATCCATCACACTCGGCGGTGGTGAAGTACGCCTATTGGATATGGTGCAAGCCTATAGCATCTTCCCGAATGGCGGGTTTGCGATTGAGCCGAGCCTCATCACCAGCATCACAACATCAGACGGCGAAATGTTATATGAATGGCAAGCGCCACAACTCACCAATCAGATTTTAGATGAGCGTGTCGCTTATCTCATCACCGATATTCTGAGCGATAATTATGCGCGGATGGGCGGATTTGGCTTGAACAGCGCCCTGCGGATTGACCGCCCCGCCGCCGCCAAAACAGGCACCACCACCGACCACCGTGATAATTGGATTGTCGGTTATACACCGAATTTAGTCGTGGGGGTGTGGGTTGGCAATGCGGATAATACGCCGATGGTCGAATCTACGGGTGTAACGGGTGCCGCGCCCATCTGGAATCATTTCATGCGGGCTGTGTTATTGGGGCAACCAGAACTCGAATTTGAACGCCCCGCGGGGATTGTCAGCGCAGAAGTGTGTCATATCAGTGGGTTATTGCCCACGCCTGCTTGCCCGCAAAGGCGGGTCGAATTGTTCATTGAAGGCACAGCCCCCACTCAATATGATAATTTGTATCAATTTTTCACATTAGATAGTCGTTCTGGCGGATTAGCGACACTCGATACACCCGCCGAATATCGGGTGGAACGCGCCTTTTTGATATTGCCCCAAGAAGCACAATCATGGGGTGAACGCAATGGTGTGCGCCAAGTGCCGATTGGCGCAGTTTATACCCTGCCCGATGAAGATGCAGGCACACGCCTTTTACAACCCGACCCGTATTCGATTTTTCAAATTGCGCCCAACATCCCCATTCATACCCAACGCATCAAATTCCGCGCCGCCACATCAAGCGAGGCGCAAAACGTCAGGTTTATTTTGAATGACGAAGAAATCGCGGTGGATGACGAAGCTCCGTATGAATTGTGGTGGCAATTGGCGGTCGGTGATTATCGGCTAAAGATTGTGGCAAATTTGGCGGATGGCTTGCAGGAGACCAGCGAAGAAATCACCTTCCGCGTGAATGTGTATCAAGCACCAGAATCGTATACGGTAGAAAAGCCATAAACCAAAATTTTTTACCAAAATCTAATAGTGGTGCATTACAATAACTCCCGTGAATGAACAACAAAGTAGCATTTATGGGAGTTTTTGATATGTCTGATGGACAAACCTTTTCGTTTCAAGCCGAAATTAAACAATTATTGGATATTCTGATTCATTCGCTGTATTCTGACCGCGAAATTTTTCTGCGCGAATTGGTATCCAATTCATCAGATGCGTTGAATCGGGTGCAATTTGAATTGTTGACCAACCAAGATGTACTCGATGCCGATGCAGAACTCTACATCGAAATTAAACTCGATGAACAAGCCAGAACACTCACCATTAGCGACAGTGGGATTGGCATGACGCGCGAGGATATGGTCAGCAATTTGGGGACGATTGCCCGCAGTGGCGCAAAACAATTTGTGCAAGCCATGAAAGCCGGTAATAATGGCAATACAAATGCCAGCGAGGTGATTGGTCAATTTGGGGTGGGCTTCTATTCGGCATTTATGGTGGCGGATAAAGTGCGTGTGGTCTCTAAATCATACAAAAAAGAGGAACCCGCTTTCGCATGGGAATGTGAGGGTGGCGATAATTACACCATCACCCCCGCCGAGCGCACCAATCGCGGGACGGATGTCGTTTTGCACCTCAAAGAAGAAGATGTGGAATTTTTACAAGACTGGCGTGTGAAGCAAATCATCCGCAAACATTCGGATTATATCGCCTTCCCGATTTATGTCGGTGAAGATGAGAACGCCACCAACGAACAAACCGCCCTGTGGCGCAAATCCCCCGATGAGATAGACGCGCAACAATACAACGATTTTTATCGTGCCTTCACGATGGATTTCAATGAACCCGCCTATAAAATTCACATGCGGGCGGATGTGCCGTTGCAATTTTATGCGCTGTTATATGTGCCTGCATCTGGCGAGCAAACCATGTTCAGCCTCCGCAAAGAGGCAGGCTTAAAATTGTATGCGCGGAAAATCCTCATCCAAGAGTATTGCAAGGATTTGCTCCCCGAATATCTCAGTTTTGTGCAAGGCGTGGTGGATACAGAAGATTTGCCCCTGAATGTGAATCGTGAGAGTGTGCAAGCCAACCGTGTGATGGCAACCCTCAAAAAGACCCTCACAAGTAAGGTGTTATCTGAACTCAAACGGCTCGCCAATCGGGAACGCGAGGCTTACTTGCGAATTTATGCCGAATTTGGACGGCTCATCAAGCAAGGTGTGGTGGTTGCGCCTGCGGATAAGACCGATATTGAACCCCTACTGTATTTCAATTCCACCCATGATGATGATAACACCATTTTCCACAACCTGAGTGAGTATGTGGAACGCATGAAAGAGGGTCAAGACGATATTTATTACATCATCGGCGATGATTTCCATAGCGCACGCCGTAGCCCGCATTTGGATGCGTTCCGTCGGCGCGGGATTGAGGTATTGTATTTCACCGACCCTGTAGATGCCGCCATGCTCATGGGTTTGACCGATTATAAAAATCACAAATTACGCAGTGTGGATGAAAGCGATATTGACCTGAGCAATATCGGCGAAGAAACCGCACCCGAAGATGAAAAACCCGCCGTTGAAGGCGATAGTTTTGAGGCGTTGCAAAACCGCTTTAAGGATATTTTGGGTGAACGGGTGCGTGATGTGCGCCAAAGCAAAGCCACGTTCAATAGCCCTGCGCGGTTGGTCAGCGATGAGACGGGTAATAATCGGTATGCCTATCGGATTAATCGCTTGTTGGATAAAGATTATCAACTGCCCGTCAAAATTTTGGAACTCAACCCGCGTCACGGCTTGCTCCATAAC
>JALONZ010000049.1 GCA_025454675.1 Anaerolineae bacterium
ACATATGATTGGGTGGCTTATTTGCTGACACCCGATGAAGAACAGCTTTGTCATCAACGCGGGGTACTCATCATCCGTGAGGCGAGTTTATTCGATTACATCCCCACACAACCCGCAACCCCCACCCCCTAGATGTGATATAATTTTATTTATCTCTATCAAAAGACTTTACAGGCATATTATGACGGATATTCTTTCATTACAAGAACGGGTGCAAAATTCAATTAAACTGGGTGAAAGTCATTTCCGTGAATTCAAAACGGCTTATGAAGGCAAACCAGAAAACAAAAGACCACGCTTAGTCACGCATATTTGCCGTGAATGCTGATGGTGGGGAACTACTGATTGGTGTCGAAGATGATGGTCAAGTGACAGGTGTGCCGTATGCTGATTCGGATATAGTCACTTTACTCAATGCGCCCCAAACCCATATTTTTAAGGGGCAACAACTCCCACTGATATTTAATACAAAAGTGATGATTGATGGTCAAGTGGTATTATTTTTTCAGGTGGATAAGGGAATTAGTTCCATTTATCAATTAACTGATGGGCGGTGTGTGCGCCGTAAAGATAAGGCGACCATGCCAGCCGACTTTCGTGAAATTCAAATGGAGCGTCAAGAACAACGTTCCCGCGAATATGATAGACAATTCGTGGATGGCGCAACCGTCAGCGATTTAGATACCCAGTTGATTCAACAATTGGCAAATGACTATTTTATCGGGTTGAGCGTAGAACGCTATTTACAACAAGCAGGTCTTGCAGAATATGCAATAAATGGCTTACGACTGAGGCGAGCCGCAGTTCTGCTTTTCGCTAAAGACATAAACCGATGGAATCCTTATTCACAAATACGCATTTTACGGGTGAATGGAACATCGCTCCGCACAGGTGAAAATTATAATGTCTTATCAGACGAATTTATTCAGGGCAATATTTTGAATCTCATTGAGGATGGCTGGAATCGGCTACGGGTATATCTAGTTAGCAAAACAGAATTTAGTACAGATGCCAAATTTGAGCCCAAATTTTTATATCCAGAGGGTGCCTGTTTTGAAGCACTCATCAATGCCATAGCCCATCGTGATTATAGCACGCATAACGGCATTGAAATTTATATTTATGATAATCGGCTGGAAGTTCGTAATCCGGGTGCCTTATTATCCACGATAACTATTGATGATTTGAAGGAACAACAAGGTATTCATGAGTCGCGGAATGTCCTCATCGCTAAGATACTGCGCGAGAATAAATATATGCGCGAATTGGGTGAAGGTATTCGGCGCATATTTGAATTGATGAAAAATGAGCAATCCACACCCGAATTTTATTCAAATGGCAATAGTTTTTGGGTGACACTAAGGCATAAATAAAAGATTGAACCAAATTAGTGATTTTGTCGTATAATTATGTATAGCAGGCTGTAAAATATTGAAGGATGGATTGTATGTTGAACTCAAAAACGCTGGTACCAAGTCGGATTGAACATTTTGAGGCGCTCCGCAAATTGTCATTGGGTAGGCGCATTCAATATGCCCTATGGTTTAATACGATTTCCATCATCATCTTTGCGGGGCTTTGTACATTGAGCATCTTCTTGTTATTGCCCATTGTCGAAGCCGCCATCCCGCGCCAATGGAATCTTGGAGACCATATTTTGGTGGTGTTCTCCATCTTATCCACTTTCCTTATCTCCGTTGGCATGACCGGTGGCGAATTGCCCGAACATATCACCCCCAAAGATACTTTGCGTCATGTCCTCTTGCGGGCAGGGCGTAATGGCTTCCTGATGGGTTTTGGTGTGGGTGTCGTTTTTGGTATCTTCTGGGCATTTGCAGTTCGGATTGGGTTGTTATATACCCAACTGAATATCATCACCACGCAAGCTGTGTTTGTGGAAGATATGCTCATTTATGGTGGCTTGATGGGCTTGTTCATCGCGCCCATGTTTGGCTTGTTCCGTATCTGTACCAGTGGATTAAGCTACTTATTGCTCTCGTTGATGAAAGGCGATTAGCCCTATGCAGATGCTTGTGAAATACAGTCGTGGGATGTGGAAAACCATCATCTTATTGGTGCGCGGGGGCAAATTGCCAGAAGATGCTCATATGCCTTATCGCCGTTGGATGGAACGCACAGGCGCACTCGTCACGGCGGTTTTGTCTGCATCGGATAGGGTTGGCATCTCAGCAGATAAGCGCAATGCTATCAAGACTAAAATTGATGGACGCGATATGTCCCTAGAAACCGTATTGAAGGCGATTGCCTACCATGCCAAAGACGAATATACCTATCTACTCAAGCATCTGACCGATAAAAGTATCTCTACCATTCATGCAACAAACATGAATGATGCGTATGCGTTGGGACGTTTCATTGAGGTTGGATTAATTACAGATGATGGTACTTTAGTCGCATTAAGCAATTTACACAAGCATCTTGAACAAGTTCCCAACAAAAATTCGTAAATTTTTTAGAAAATCTAGTTGACAGTTTTTTTTACTCATGTTACGCTATATACAAGTCACATAAGGTGACGTGATACTTTTTATAAGGAGAAATTATCATGTTGTACAGACCACAAGAAGAAGGTCAAGGTTTGGTTGAATATGCTCTTATCCTCGTGTTGGTAGCGGTCGTCGTTATCGTTATCCTCGCGTTGCTTGGGCCCGTGATTGGTAACGTGTTCTCCAACATCTTCAGCAATCTTCAATAATTTCTTCACCACACCGGTGGAAACAAAGGCGACCAGAGTGTCGCCTTTGTTGCTTTATCAGCATGTTGATAAAAAGGGTTATCCACATCATGCAATTATACTTCCTCAGACATGGCGAAGCCGAAGATTATAGCGCCGATGATTATAACCGCGCCCTCACCCCTACTGGCAGAAATCGCCTACAAATTGCCGCCAAAACCATTCATCAACTCAGCCTCAAACTTGACCACATCTACACCAGTCCACGCATCCGCGCCCACCAAACCGCGCAAATTGTTGGGACAGAATTGGGGATTGAACCCACCGTCACCGAATTGCTGAATTATGGTTTTAATCAGGTGGCGCTGGCAGAATTGATTAATCCCTATGCGGATGATGCCCGTTTGATGTTGGTGGGGCATGAGCCAACCCTCAGTTCGGTCATCGCGCATATTACCGGTGGACGGGTGGATATGAAACGGGGTGGGTTGGCACGGGTGGATGTCCCCAAATCGTATTTGATGTCGGGGGCATTGGTTTGGCTGATTGCACCGCGCGTTTTTGATAATTTGGGTGATTAATCGCTAGATGAGGTATGTTTTTGTGGACGACATACGCTCTGCTACTCATCTATTACACACCACCCCGTTTGAAGATGTAATGGCTGACTAAAGCCGTTAGGCTTGTATGTCAGCCACAAGCGCGAACTAATCTTGCCCAACCAACGGGATGAAAAATTCTGCAAATTGTTGATAGGCAGGGGCTAAGGGTTGGCTTGTACCCACCCCAACATGAATTTGATAGGTGGCATATTCACAATAAGACAAATCGTCATCATAGTGATTATTCATCACCATCAAATAAACATGGTCATAATTTTTGATGATGATTGTGCCACCTTTGCCCAAATCGTAGACATCGGCAACATCTCCACTTACACCCAATGCCCATAATTGCAATTCATTTTGGTTGGTATTTTCCAGTGATATATCATAAATGCCATTTATCAATGCCAATTCGATATAATTTGCCCCCAATTCTTGCACCCCAGCCCCCGCATGTGACCATAATCCCAGCGCGGTGATGGTGCTATCCAGCCAAACGGTTTCTTCTTTGAACACAGGAGTATATTTATAATCACGGACGATATTTTGCAGGTGATAGCGTGCAATCGCATGGATGAGATTATCATCATATGCCGAAATGGTTTGAATGAGTGGCTCCCACCCATCATATAGCGCGATATTTTCCCACAGTTGGCGCACAGAGTCATATCCGTAATTATCTGCCATAGATTGCATAAACATCCAAGTGCCATACATCAATAAGCCCGTGGGGTCTGCGTTTTGTTGTGCGCCAAAGCAAATTTCGGGGTAATCAAACACATACTCCACATAACGGGTTGCATCTTGGGCGCTGGGGAAGGTGACGGCTTCCATCCATGTGGCAGTGGCTTCATAATACCAAAAATGCGGTTCATTATCATCATAGCCGAATTGGATGGCATGATGAAACTCATGGGCGGCGGTAGAACGCATCAGGGGAATGGGGTTTTCATCTTCGAGTTCATAATTGTTATCTAATGCCAAAAAGCTGGCAGAGGTGTTGCGGATGGCATTGCCCCGCGCCCGTTCAAAATTTTCTGGACGGGCAAACCCCAAAATGCCACCGTCTAACTCATTGACCAAATCTATCAAATATACATCATACCGACCATCACCCCCGCGTGCGCTATCGCTGGGTGGCATCTTCCATCCCATGCCTAATACTTGCAGTTGATACACCTCTTCCATTGTTTGTGCCACCAATTTGACATATTCTTCTGTGACAAAATCAGCGCCTCCCAATGTGTAATGAACACGAAAATTGGGGGTATCATAAAATGTTGGCATACCCGAAAAGCCAATGCGCGAATTATCTTGAATTTGGTTGGCAGGCATAATATCCACCGTCAAATAATAATCGCCCATCGTTGCTTCATATGATGTGATTTCCAAAAAGTAGGTATCGGTGGCATTGGCAATGAACGCCACTTCGGAATTATAATCTTCTCGGTTACGGTCATCATTATGCGCCAAAATTTCATCCTGCGCGTTATATACAAAAAGTTGCGTATCGAGGTCGCCACTGGTGGCTTCGGCGATGGCAATAAAGCCTTCGCCAAATTCTAATTTGACAGGATAACGCATGGTGGGGGTTTTTTCGTCAATTTTGCCACGATACTCGGTTATACCCGATTCGGCTAAGGCAGGCATTGCACCCAACATGAAAAGGATTAATAAAATTCCAAAACGGCGCATAATAACTCACTTTCACACACGATGACAACGTATATGAACATTATGAGCGAAAATAACGCCCTTGTCTATCAACGCTAAGACTACGCCAATCCTACTACGCAGGGTGCATTTCATGTTTGGGGCGGACATACGCTTTGCAGTCCGCCCTACACAAAAACCCGACTTTTAGGCGTGTAATGGCTGACTAGAGGCTTCAGCCTCGTATGTCAGCCACAATTTGCCCCCAGATTGAAATGCACCCTACTACGCAATGGTGATAGCAATTTTATACAAATTGAGTCACAATAGAAGAAATATACATTGTTGAATGCAGAGGAAAATAAAAATGTTACCCGTTAAGACCCGTGCAGATGAAGATATTTTAGATGATATTCATGATTTACTCACCACCTATCCCCCACTCCAACATGACCGCCACGCGATTCAGATTCGTGTGGAACGGGGTGTTGTGACGGTGACTGGTCATATCAAAGCCATGCCGACCTATGAATATTTAGCATTCAATCTGCCCAAAGTGAAAGGCATTTTGCATGTTAACGCAGATGATTTGTATGAAGATGAAACCATTCGGCGTGAAGTTGGCAAAGTTACACCTTTGGGAACACAAGTACGTGTGGAATATGGTGTGGTCATTTTAACGGGGCAATTACCCAGCGATATGTCTGTGGAAGATGTGGTTAATGCTGTCGCAGAAGTGCGCGGTGTTGCGCGGATTATTACTGCATTTGGATGATAACCGCGCGAATCAGGTTTTATCTCCTTTATTGGGGTGATAAAACCTGATTGTATTTTGGGGAGAAATTAACTTTCGATTGTGACACCCTTCCAAAAGGCGACACGTCCGGTCACATGCTTGGCGGCTTCTTTGGGGGTGGGATAATACCACGCCGCATCGGGGTTGGTTTTGCCATTTACTTCAATGGTGTAATAACTGGCTAACCCCTTCCATGGGCAGGTGGTATGGGTATCGCTGGGCTTAAAATAATCCATATTCACCGATTCTGGTGGAAAGTAATGATTCCCCTCCACAATAACCGTCTTATCACTCTCTGCCAAAACCACACCGTTCCAAATCGCTTTTGCCATATCAAACATCCTCCTATTATCTCATATCTGAAATTATAGAAGGCTTATCATGAGGTGTTCTTACGGCAGTTTCGCTTTGATGCGCTCGACTTGTTCTTCTAGGTCGGTTGATTCTTTTATTTCTAGCACCATTTTATTATAGCCATGCAGGATGGTGGTATGTGTGCGCCCAAAAACATCCCCAATCTGATTGAGCGAGTGTTCGGTTAGTTCACGCATCAGATAAATGGCAACTTGACGGGCGGTATTGATGCGACTCACACGGCTATTGCCGGTTAGGTCTTCGATACGGAGTCTAAAATAATCGGCAGTTGCCAATAAAATGTCATTAGGGGTAGATTTTTTCAGGTGATGACGCGGACGGTCAAACCGTTCTAAGGTTTGTGTGGCATTGGCAACCGTCAAGGTGCTTTTTTGGAAGCGTGTTTGTGCCATAACTTGATTAAACATCCCTTCTAATTCACGCACATGG
The DNA here is from genome assembly GCA_025454675.1 of Anaerolineae bacterium. Lineage (GTDB taxonomy): Bacteria > Chloroflexota > Anaerolineae > Aggregatilineales > Phototrophicaceae. Next base: position 6,554 of record JALONZ010000049.1, read on the forward strand.
TGATAGGCTTTTTGGGCAATCATCTCTTGAACGGGGCGGTCTATATTAATTTCGCGCTCGATTGTCCACATCTCAACAATCGCAAGTCGGGCTTCATAAGTGAGGGGTTGCACATCTGTCACCAGCCCTGCCTCGAAGCGCGATTTTAGACGGGCTTCGACATCGGTAAAGTCACGCGGGTGGCGGTCACTGGCAAAGACAATTTGTTTGTTAAACCGATATAGTTCTTCAAAGGTATGAAATAATTCTTCTTGGGTGGCATCTTTGCCGATGATAAATTGCATATCATCCATCAGCAACACATCGGCTTCACGATACCGTTGGCGGAAGCGTTGGGTGGTGTTGGTGCGGATGGCGTGAACCAGCTCATTGGTAAAAATTTCGGCAGAAATATAAATCACATCATAGCCCATGCTGGCGCACCGATTGCCGATGGCTTGCAAAATATGACTTTTGCCCAAACCAACCCCACCATACACCATGAACGGGCTGTAATTGTGACCGGGACGGTCTGATACGGCTAATGCGGCTTCATAGGTCATGCGGTTGGTTTCGCTGGGGATGAACCGCTCAAAGGTCATTTTTGGACTGAGTGGAATACCCGTGATTTCTTGCGACTTGGGACTCGCAATCAATTCATGCAAGGGAATTTCTGGGCGTGGCGGTTCGGCTATCGGTGGTGGGGGTGGTAACAATTTGAACAGAGGCATTTCTACCTCTGGCTCTGGTTCGGGTTCTGGAAGTTTATGAATTTCAAAGCGTGCTTCACCGGGACGATTCAGTACATCCAATATGGCACGGCGCACATGCCGGTATAAGCGCAATTGTAACATCTGACGGACGAATTCATTCCGCACGCCAATCACAAATGTACCATCAGGGTCAAAACGCACGAAAAATGACCCTTCAATCCATGTGGCATAATTGTTTTTATCAAAATGAATTTCTAGTTTTTGGCAAATTAATTCCCAAGTCTTTTGCCCGTCCATCGCAATTCTACCTTATTTTTATAGACGACAATCGTATCTACTCAACAAAATTGATAGAGAAATCAAAGTTGTTGGCGCATATATTGCCCCCGCCATCGAAAATATACTGTTGTTGATTCTTCGTTCTGTTTAGTGTGGGTATCTTGCATCCGACAACTGCGGCATCGCGGATTCAAGATTAAATTCGTTTAATGACCCTAGTATAACCCACTTTTCGCAATCACTCAACCTCAATTTTCTCAATTTTGAAAACCTCTATGAATCGTGAATTCTTTATTAATTCTTCGTCAATTTTTGGCGCTTTTATGAGTGCAAGGTTAATATTTAAGTAACTCTCATCAAAAATCACCTTAATTCATGAAAACCAACATTAAGGATTGTTGAAAGTAATTTTGTATTTATCGACTGGTTATAAATTGTATTGTACAATGAAAAAATCCATACAAATTTCATAAATCGATTCAGTGTAGATAATGGAGCGAAGTAGCTAACAATGACAGACCAATATAACCCCAACCCAGATAATTATGATAATTATGACGATGGTGAAAATTATAATGGCGCGGATGTGATTAAAGTTTCTGCAAAATCACGCTCTACGGCGGTTGCAGGGGCAATTGCAGGGGTCATTCGTGAACGTGGAACAGCCGAAGTGCAAGCAATTGGCGCGGGTGCCGTAAATCAAGCCGTCAAAGCCTTAGCCATTGCGCGTGGTTATTTAGAACGTGACTCGTTGGATATTGTCTTTCTCCCCTACTTCACAGAAGTAGATATTGACGGACAAGAACGGACAGCGGTGCGTTTTCAGGTCGAATCACGCAAAACCGCATAAGATAAACTAAGAACGTAAATCATCGCTTTGACCCATCCAGCAGACGTTTCTCTGGATGGTTTTTTGTGGGTTAAAAAATCAAATCTAAGCCAATAATGAGCATCAGTATCAACACGCCCCTACGAAATAATTGTCCACGCACAAAACGGTCACTCCAAAACCCAATGATTGCGCCCAAAACAGTGGCTGGTGCGCCAATGAGCATCAATCCTAAGACATCGGGTGTGTATTCGCCACTTGCCCCGCGTGTGAAAATAATGAGTGTGCCTGTGACGAGCGCAATCAGTTGCAGATTGCCTTTGAATGTCTTTGGCGACCATCTGCGACCCGTGCCGTAAATCACAGACGGCATTCCGCCGATGTTGTATGCCCCGCCTAATATGCCTGCGATAAACCCCAAGCCATATGCCCACCGATTATCGGTCATGGGTGGCACTTTGGGGCTGATGAGCGAATAAACCGCATATACCACAATAATCACCCCCAACACGATTTCAACCGTGTGCTTATCCATGCTGATATACAAAAAGAATCCAAAGGGGATACCGATGACTGCCGTGAGCATCACACGCCACACTTCGTTGAAATTAAAACTTTCGTGGTAGTAAATGAGCATCACGACACGGCATAGCATCGCAATCAGCGCCACCAATGGCGCAGTGATACCAATACCAAGCAAATTAATGAGGAGTGGCGTGGAAATAAGCGCGATGCCGAATCCGCTGGCGGTTTGGATAAAACTCGAAAATGCGATGATGATGAATAATGATAATGCGACCATGTCCCTATGATAATCATCCGCATGTCGGAATGTAAGGGGTGCATTTCAGTTTTGGGGCGGACATACGCTTTGCTTAGTCCGCCCTTTGTATCTTAGTAGATAGGGTATACTTAAATCAAGTTACCTGCGTGTCCAAGAGATGAGAGGTTGTTCCGCCCTTGAGACTAACCAAGTCAGTAGCG
>JALONZ010000050.1 GCA_025454675.1 Anaerolineae bacterium
TGGTATCGGTATCATCCTCGCGTCCATCGGTTGGGTCATATGGATAGGGTTTATAAATACTGCTGGTAAATTCCCACACATTCCCCGCCATATCCAACGCGCCAACCCACGATGCACCATCCGGATACCGCCCCACATCTACAGGCTGTCCCATCCAATTTTTATCATATAACAACCGATTGCCAAAAAATTCATCCCCCCACGGATAAATAAAATCGCTGGGACCCGCCGCGGCATATTCCCATTCGGCTTCGGTTGGCAATCTGCCCCCGCGTGATACACAAAAATCGCGGGCTTCATTCCATAATAAATTGGTATGCGGTCTATTTTCGCCACTAAATGCGCCATCACTGCCATATTGGGCATTGGTGATTTCGGTACGGTCAATCCAGAACGGCGCATCAAAACAAATTTCGTGTTCGGGTGTTTCGTCGCGTCTGCCATACGTACTACCCATCATAAAACACCCCGATGGCACAAGCACCATCTCATATCCGTCTATGACTTCAATCAGGGGTGTCCAATCGGCATTATCGGCAACAGGTGTTATTTCGGGGAGGGGTGTAGGGTCGGAGGTGGTTTGTGCGGGGGCATCATCAGATGGTTGGTCGGCATTGGAATCGCCACCACAAGCCACCAGCACACCCGTAAATAGGATAGCCATTATCCAAAATATCGGTTTCATGCGTTTTCATCCTTTAATCAACGAACAAACGTGGTTTTATTTTACCATTTTCATGCCCCGTTTTTCAGGTTAAAATTTTCACAATCAAATTTTGTATGAAGAGGTGATTTATGAAATTCAAATTATGCTTGTTGATATGCCTATTAGCCTTGTTCACATTGCCCACTTTTGCCCAAGCGACCAACCCAAACGGCGATGATTACACATGGGAATTTTTTGTCGGCGGATTCGATAACCCCATTCAAGTCCTTCATGCGGGTGATGGTAGCAACCGTCTTTTTGTGGTGGAACAACTCGGATTCGTCTTGGTGGTGGAAAATGGCGCATTTTTGCCAGACCCCTTTTTGGATATATCCGAATTGCTAACCTATGAGGTCATTCGCGGTGGCTATACAGAACGCGGGATGATTGGCATGGTATTTCATCCCAATTATGAAGAGAATGGTTATTTTTATGTGAATTATGTCAACCGCGATGAAGATGTGGTCGTGGTGCGGTATCAAGTCAGCGCCGATAATCCCAATAAAGCCGACCCCAATAGCGCCTTGCATATTATCACCGTTGGGCAACCCTTCCCCAATCATAACGGCGGGTCAATGGAATTTAGCCCTGTAGACGGGTATTTATATATTTCGGTGGGTGATGGTGGCGCGGCGGGCGACCCGTTCTCCAATGGTCAAAACACCAGCACCCTGCTGGGCAAAATTTTGCGGATTGATGTGGATAGCGCCGAACCATATGCTGTACCCGATACCAACCCATTTGTGGGGAATGATGCCTATGCGCCCGAAATTTGGGCATTGGGCTTGCGGAATGTGTGGCGCATGAGCTTTGACCGCAACACAGGCGATTTATATATGGCAGATGTTGGGCAAGAAAAAGTGGAAGAAGTGAATGTCCAACGCGCCAATAGTTTGGGTGGTGAGAATTATGGCTGGAATGCGATGGAAGGCAGTGAACGTTATAACCCCAATACCCCCATCCCAGAACCGCATACCCTCCCCGCAACCGAATATGGGCATGATTTGGGTTGTTCCATCACAGGTGGCAATGTGTATCGCGGGACAGACATGCCAGAATTAGATGGTGTCTATTTTTATGGCGATTATTGCAACGGGCGCACATGGTCACTGGTATTTGATGAAGCCACTGGCACATGGATTTCGGCAGAATTTATCGAAACCGGTCGGCAAATTTCCTCATTTGGTGAAGATGAGCAAGGTGAAGTGTATTTGGTAGATTACAAAGGGGATATTTTCCGCCTGACGCGCAAGGGATAGTTCAAAAACATCCCCCATCCCCAACCCTTCCCCCACTTCGTAGAGGAAGGGAGTCAGGAAAAAATGGACTTTATTCCCCCTCTCCATGCAATGGGGAGGGGGTTAGGGGGTGGGGTGAACTATCTTTATTTAACCTCGAATACCATTTTCCCCTTTTGCCGTTCTTGAGGATTCAAGATGAACACCCCATGCCCCGCCACACCCTTATTCATCAAATTAAACCCATCGTTGACATTCGTCACGGGTTCAATCGCAAAAAAGGTTTCGCGCAACGGCGCATAAAATACCACATGCTCAAAAATCGGGTCGGAGCGAATAATCAGTTCACGCTTAGATAGCGCATATTGAATCCGCACAGGTTGTTTATCCTCGCGCCCCGTCAGGATATGGTCGAGTGGTTTATCACCCAATAAGCGCAACCGTTGATAATCCCAAATGGCATTTTTGGGGATGGGAATGGCTTCGCCGATTGCCATCATATTTTCCAGCGCAAAATATTTAGAATATGGAATCTTGATTTTGGCAAAATCGTTACTATTGACGAGTGTGCGTTGAAAATAGGGATGATGCCCCATACCCGCGGGCATTGGGCTTTTGCCCACATTTTTAATTTCGATGGAGACAGAAAACTTTTTGCCACTCAAGCGCAAATCCACTTTGGATGTGAAGGGCATGGGGAAATAGCGTTTGACCTTGCGCGTATCCATCCCCAATTCAATCCGACCGGGTTCTTGTTTGCGAACAGTCCACTCCACATCGCGCCCCACCCCATGAATGGCGGTGCCGTCTTTATGATTGATGGGCAATTGATATTGCTGACCATTAAATATAAATTTGCCATCTCGAATGCGATTTGACCATGGCACCATCACAAAACTGGCACATTTACCAGAATTGGTATAATCCGTTTCATGGGTCGGTCGGAATAAATCATACCATGCCCCCTCATGTTGAACCCGCCCAAAGGCAATTGAGCCACCAGTTTGGGGCAAAATACCAATTTGCCAAAAATCATTTTCTAAAACGAGTAATTGACTCATGATTATTTTTTCAAAGAACCTCGCTATTTAATCTAAAATGCCGATAAAGGTGGCTTTTGCCACACGATTTAAGCGACCATTACTCAATGTCACTTTCCATGTCCCGTTATCACGCGGACTGGTGAATAAAATGGCGCTATTATCTTCTGTCCATTGAATGGGGCGTATGAATGTCTCTACAGGGGCGGTTAAAACAGTTTGGGTTTGGGAATCTAAATTGACCAAAACAAATACCGTCTCTGTGAGGGGGTCTTGGTTGGGGCGTGGGGTCAGGCTTGCCAACGCATACACCGCCAATGTGCCATCAGGCGACATCAAAATATCCCCACCTGTATTATACCCCTCAAGTCGCAATGGTGGGAAAATTATTTTACTATTGGTCTTGAGGTCATACAAATACAAATCAAATCCTTGCAAGTCATCGGCTAGGCGCAGGCGCAAAAATAACCCCTCTTCAATCGCCGCGCCACAAATGCAATTGCCAAATTCATCGGGCAAGGCTTGGGTTGTGCCATCAATTAAATCCAGCGCATAAACCGCCACATATTGGCTAAAAAACAAATAGGGATTAATCCCATCGGGGTGTTTATCCAAATAGAGGGTGCCTAAATCCTCGCTAAAGCGAATTGGCAACGCCCGCAAATTATCATTCGCAAGGTCAATCTCGCGGAATACCTCGCGGAAATTTTCGCCATCATTATTTGCCACATACGTCACGGTGGATAACTGCCCCAGCATATCGCGCCGTGTGATTGTCCACCCCACCATGCGTTCATCTTCGGATACCGTCCAATCAATACGATACGCATCATCTGGAAATTGGATAAACGGATGTGAGCGGGTTTCGCCAGATGTGTTAGCCAACATCACCCGATTCGTTTGGCGGTCAAAATATAATATTTCACGCCCCAACAAAGTATATCGCTCACCATATAAATCGAGTTTGGTCGTTTCGCCAGTGACCATATTGATGAATAACAGGTGGTCTAATCCAAATTGGTCTTGGTCATGTTCTACATACACCATAAATGGCATAGTAACGACATCATTTTGCGCCAAGACACTCCCATTGACTGTGATGATGAATATAACCCAAAAAACAATACGCTTCATGAAATCATCCCTAGTAATGAGGGCAACACAACACCCGATGCGCCTTTTAGATGGGCATCCATATAACGGGTTAATGCCGATTCTTCTGGATTGATTTCAATCAATGCCGCGCCATTATGCAACGCCACATGAGGCAAATCAGATGCAGGTGATACAATGCCCGATGTGCCAACGACCAACATCACATCACACCGTGTTGCCACATTAAACGCATCTTGCATGGCTTTGGCGGGCAGATTTTCTTCAAACCAAACCACATTCGGGCGTAAATAGCCCCCACAATGTGGACAGCGTGGCGGTGTTGATTGGTCTGCATCCCACACAAAATCGGCTTTATCAATCGGGATGCGCTCCCCACGACAATGATTATAACAAACCGTCTCGGCAATATTGCCATGCAACCGAATGATGCGTGTAGAACCTGCTTGCTCATGCAAATTATCCACATTTTGGGTGATAATCCACATCTTAGGGTACAATTTTTCCATCTGTGCCAGTGTGATATGTCCCGCATTCGGTTTGGCATGATTGACCAACCCGCGCCGATATTCGTACCAATCCCACACCAATTTGGGATTTTGGGCAAAAGCCCGCGGGGTAGCCAGTTGTTGCGGGTCATATTGCGCCCATAAGCCATCCATCGCATCCCGAAAAGTGGGGATGCCACTCTCTTTACTCACACCTGCGCCTGTCAACACAACTGGGCGCTTGGCATTTTTGATAATTCGGATGATGGTTTCTTCAATTGACATAGCAATAATCATTTCCTAACGATAACTCATGATTTTTACCCTATTATAGCGGTTATAATGGAGGTTATCAAAAAGGAACAACAACATGAGCGAACTTTCATTTTTTCAATCAATACCACCCATCAACAGCATCAGTGAAATCACCGACCTTGACCAATATTATGATGTACCTGCCGATTGGCATATCGTCATGACCGATGTCAAAGGCTCGACCCAAGCCATTGAGCAAGGGCGCTATCGGGATGTCAATTCAGTGGCGGCGGCATCCATCACTGCCATGCTCAATAATGTGAAAGGGATAGATATTCCATTCGTGTTTGGTGGTGATGGCGCGACCATCCTCATCCCACCCAGTATCGTCCCGCAAGCCGAAAGCGCGTTATTGGCAACACAAGCCCTCGCCCGTGACCAATTCAATTTAGAATTACGTGTGGGGATTATCCCCGTGCGTGAGATACTCGCGGTCAAATTGCGGATTCGCGTGGCACGGCTCAAAGTCTCGAATAATTTCCAGCAAGCCATTTTTATGGGTGGTGGGCTAACCTACGCCGAAAAATTATTCAAAGCCACCCCCGAAAAATATGCCCCCACCCCATCAGATACCCCACCACAAGCCGATTTTCACGGATTTGAATGTCGCTGGCAAGAAATCCCCAGCACCTATGATGAAAATCTGACGCTGATGGTCATGGCGCTGGTCACAGGGACAGTTCAGACGAATGATGTTTATGCGGCGGTATTGGCACAAATTGACCAGATTTATGGCAACCCCAGCAAACGCCATCCCATTGCCGTCAAAAATTTGCATATGGCGCTCAATCCCAATAAGTTGAAAACCGAAGCTAAAGTCCGCAGTCAAGATACATCATGGAAAACGTTACGAAAAATGTTGAAAGGGTCATTTATGGCGTGGTTTGCCATGCGCTTTAATGTGGGGCGTTGGGGCGGATATAAACAAATTTTAGTCGAATCTACCGACCATGAAAAATTTGACGACACCTTGCGGATGGTCATCAGTGGCACGGTATCCCAACGTGAACAATTACGCGCCTATTTAGAAGACCAACGTCTGGCGGGGCGTTTGGTATATGGGATGCACACCTCCAGCCATGCGCTGATGACGTGTGTGGTATTCGATTATTTTGGCAGGCAAGTTCATTTTGTGGATGGCGCACGCGGGGGTTATACCTTAGCCGCCCGCGAGATGAAAATGCAATTGGGGAATATCGAAAAATAGGGGCATGATAATGGTCAAAAATAATTCGTGGACGACATACGCGCTTGGCGCTAGTCGTCCATTACAGAGACATCCTCTTTCGGGGGTGTAATGGCGGACTAGAGGCGTGCGCCTCGTATGTCCGCCACATCATTTTTAGCGCAACATCGCACGGCTGGGCGCGGTACGGCGGAATTTACGGATGAATTTGGGGCGTTGGTTGGGGACAATATTCACATAAGCAAACACTGCCGCCAAAATCCGCAAGGCAACCGCCACGAATAAAATTTGCACCAGTGACAAGTGCATCGCCACCAATAATGACCCTAAAATTGGACCCAAGAAGATACCAATCCCCACCACTTGCTGATACCCATTCGATGTGACGCTGGCATATTCACGCGGAGTCCGTTCCACCAATAAAATATTCATACCGTTGGTCGCAAATAACCAACCACAGCCCGATGCAACCGCCGATAGCATGGCAATATCTAGTCGTTCCGACACAGCCAAAATAAGCGCGGCGATAGCAGTTATGAACAAGCCGTAGGCGGCAAGTTTTTGCGCCCCAATGCGGCGGACGATTTTATCGGCAAAATAGGCACAAGTGGCGGCAACTGCCAATTCGATGAATCCGAATAAGGCAATATCACCTTCACTAGCACCCAATTCGCGCATCAACCGCAGTGGGATGACACCCGCAATGATGACAAACGAGATATGACCAAACATCGCAACAAGCGCCACCCAAATAAAATTGGGCATTTTCCAAATTTCCCATTGCGAAACGACTGGTTTAACTGGGTTATCATCCGTCATGACAAGCGGTTGGTCATCTGGCACTTTGACCAAATTCACATGCAATAAACTGATGAGTGATAACGCGAATGCAAATAAAAACATCACCTGATAATTGACAGGGAATGGAAGCTCTTCCAAGACCACACCAAAAAAAACTGCCCCAATCATCAATGTGATATTCAACGCCAATGCTCGCCGACTAAAAAGTGTAGCAACCCGTTCTTGTGGGACGGATAGGCGCATAAATTCCAAAAAGATTGCACCCGCCACACCTTGCGCCAACGCAGGTGCTGTTAGCGAAAAGATGAGCCAAGCCGGTTGCAGGCTGAGGGGGAATAAGGGGGTAAAAGCAGGCAATAGGTAAATGAATCGGAAAAACAAACCCGGATAACATTGGGCTGTCACCGCATTACTAAACTTGCGTCGCCACCAACCCGTGAATAATGTCGAGATGAGCATGACAATTCCGGGGAGCGCGACTAATAAATTAACTTCGGTGGCGGTCGCATTCACACGAATGGCATATGCCGATGCAAACCGTGATGTTGCCGCCAAAGCGAACCCGAACCACGCAATATCCATAACTAGATGACGAAAATTCGCCTCTGCGAGGTCTACATTTTTGGACATATGGAGAGATAGCTCCTGTATAACACTGCTAAATGAGGATGAAATTTTGGTGCAATTTACATTATATCAGAGTGTCTATATATCCATAGAGACCATCTATTATAAGCGGTGGCATATCGTTGGGTAAGCAGTTTTACACATTCATTTGCACACATCATTAATCAGGGTTACAATCACAAAAGTTCATTTTCGGTTCGTATCAAAGGACACTCCTTATGATAGGTAATTCGATTTTAGAAGTTGCTATTGGGATGATTTTCATCTTTGCGTTACTGGCTATTTTGGTGACACAAATCAATTCGCTGGTCTCTAATATTTTCAATTTGCGCGGCAAAGACCTCAAAAAAGGGATTCAAACCCTCATCACCGATAATCAGATTCAAGCCAAATTGTTGGCACACCCGATTATCAAGATGGTGAATGTTGCCGTCCCACCCGATGCCCAAATCCCCAAAGAGATGGTCAAAACCATCACCGATAAAGAGGCAGAACGGGTTACATATATCACCCCCACCGCCTTTGTGGAGGCATTGCTGAATATCCTGATTTTAGATTCGGATACGGTGATGTTCACACCCCTGCAAAATGCCATTAATAACCTGCCCTCATCGCCCGAAAAATCACGCCTACGTGAGATGCTCCAAAGTTTGCGTGAAGAATTTTCTGAGGATGCGCTCCGCAAAATAGGGATGACTGTATATCTGCTTGAAGATGTCACCCCCGAACAACGTCAGGCGCTTTATGATGGTATTCGTGATATTGAAGCCAATATTGGGCTAATCCGTTTTAATAGTGAGCAACTCATCCCCCTGATGAACGGCATTCGGCGGGTAAAAGACCCGCGTTTCCGCGCCGCCCTAGAATCGGTGGTTGTGACCGCGAAGGATGTGGGTGAAGCCCGCCAAAAATTGGAATCATGGTTCAATGACGGCATGAATCGCACCTCACAATGGTACAAAGAACGGATGCAATGGATTTCAATCATCGTGGCAGGCATTTTGTGCTTTATGTTGAATGTGGATGCGTTACAACTCGGACGCACTTTGTGGGAAGACCCGCTCCTACGCGCGGAAATTGTGCAACAAGCCACAACATTTGACCAGTCGCGCTTGCTACCTGCCGTGGGTACAACTGCGCCCACCCCAGAGCCAACTCCCATCTCACCTAGTAACAACACCCCTCCTGATGAAACCACAGAAGGCACAGGTGAAACCCGTGACGTGACCATCATTGACCCCAACACGGGTGAGGTGTTGGTATTGCCCGCAGAAGAATCGTATTTGGCAGAAGATACCATCAGCGCCATTGTCCAAGCCCAACAAAATGCCCAAGAATCGCTTCAGGTATTGCTCGATATGCAACTCCCGCTCGGTTGGGAATGGCAAGTCGTGACGGATAATATGGTGCAGACCAGTTTGCAATTGGGGTTATCTGACCCACGCCAAAATCCGCGCAATTTGTGGAATTTTGTGCAATTGGGCAATTCAAATTGGTTTGGGTTGCTCATTCAAAAAATTGTGGGGATTATCGCCTCAACCATCGCCGCCGCACAAGGCGCACCGTTTTGGTTTGATTTATTAAATCGGCTGAAGAAGGGCGTTGTGTAAAGCGTGGTT
>JALONZ010000594.1 GCA_025454675.1 Anaerolineae bacterium
TGCTCAAGTTGCCGACTGTGGAGATGGTCAGCCCATCATCGGGTGTGGTGGCAGGTGCATCGGTGATATTGGTGATGCTCACCGCATATCCACCCACCTCATCGGCTACGGGGTTGGTCACTTCAAATGTACTCCGCAAATTGCGCGGGACAACAGTTTGTAGGTTACTGAGTTCGGTCAGTAATGCGCCTTGTTCTTGGTCGGTGAGCGTGATATTGGTGGTGATGGTCTCGCCTGCTTGTAGGGTGAACACATCACTCATGGTGAATTCAATCACCTCGCGCTCGCTGACCCCGCGCACAACGGTATCGGGGGGGATGGTGATTTCTTGGTCGGTTTGGTTGGTAAATTGCACCGTGCCAGTTGCGGCTTGTGCTTGTTGCCCTAATGGGGTGATGCCGTTCCAATCGGTGAGGCTGATGAACAAGGCAAACCCAATCGGGATGATGAGAAACACGAAAAAAATGAGCATGGCAGGGAACATGAATGCGTATCCTGCTAGGCTTTCTTGCACCCGTTTTTGAAATTCACTTTGGGTACGGATTTTGGGTATGGGCGTAATCCCCGCTTGAGTGGTCATGAGTATAGCCCCTTTGATTGGATAAATGGTTATTTTATTTTAGCAAAGATTCCCCCATCCCCAACCCTTCGCCCACAAAGTAGGGGAAGGGAGTAAGAAAAGCTAGGGTTTATTCCCCCTCTCCATGCAATGGGGAGGGGGTTAGGGGGTGGGGATAATATCTTAAATTGCTACGCATGGGGCTTGCCATGGCAAGCCCCTACAAATCTCCCATTTTATTGGGGGAAAATTGGACTTATTCGCCCATGACTTCCATCGCTACGGCTTCCACCTCTGCCAAGACATCGGCGGCGGTGATTTCACCTGCGAAGGCACGTTGCAGGGCGGCATTGAACGCATCCACGTATGGACCGAAGCCAACGGGGAGTTTCCATGGGAAGCTATAATCGCCACCTGCGATGAACGCATTCACATCCGCGGGGTCGAAACCTTTACCTTCGGCGCGTGGCACCCACACATCCACATAAGCATCAGCAACGGATGGACGGGTTGGCATGGGTCCGAAGCTCACTTCGGTGGTCGCCAATTGACCTGCTTCGTTGGTCAGGAAGTTGACCAATGCCCAGCTTTCTTCTAAGTAATCATTATCTGCACCGACACCATAGCAGACGGTGAACGCCATTGTCGCTTTGCCGACTGGACCCGCGGGCAATTCCACCACGCCCCAATTCAATTCTGGGTAATTTTCCAGCAAGAAGTTGATTGTCCAGTTGCCTTCCATCGCCATCGCCGCGACACCTTTACCGAAGGCTTCGCCACCCCAGCCAGAATCTACGGCGGATGGTGTGCCACCGACACCGTTCAGGCTGAAATTGACATAAAATTCGAGTGCTTCGAGGGCGGCTTCGTCATTCATCACATATTCGCCGGTGATTTCATCAAAAATCGCGCCACCTGCTTGATACAAGAAGGGCAACCAGCGTTCAAAGTTGGGGGGTGTCACCAAACCAATCACGCCCGCATCTGCATCAGTTAAGGCTTCGGCGGCGGCATATAAATCGTCCCATGTCCAATCGGCAGTCGGATATTCCAAACCAGCCGCATCGAACAGGTCTTTATTATATTGAAGTGCCATCGTGCTGAAGTCTTTGGGTGGGCAATACAGCGTGCCATTTTCGGTGAAAATATCGAGCAGGGCAGGGTAGAAGCCTTCTGTATCTTCAATGAAGTCTTCACCAACCGAGACAACATCCGCCGCCACCCAATCGGGCAGTTTGGAACTGTCAATATAAAACACATTCGGATATTCGCCACTGGCAAACGCATTTTGCAATTGTACGGTGTGGTCAGTCGAAATTTGCCATTCGACCGCGATGCCTGTTTCTTCTGTAAATTGGGCTAATAATGCGTTTAGGGTATCCGTTTCTTCTGTGCTGGATGACCAGCCCGCCAAAACAAGCGTGATTTCTTCTTCTTGGGCGAACACATTCCCCATCAATGAGAAAACGAGTGCGACCAATGTCAACAAGACGATATAACGACGTTTCATGGGTGTTGCTCCTTTCAAAATAGACATAAATTTTTTGCTTTGCTGACCGTTTTACTCGCCACAGGTAAGTAAAACGATTTACTAAATCGTTTTACCATCTTAACACCCCGTTAGGAATCGCGCCACTGTTTTTAATCGAACACTCATATTTGTGCAGGTAAAATCCATTTTAAGGCTTGCAAAATCAGAATTTGCGTGCTATACTATAAATATCCTGCCCCCTAAACAGGATACAAGCATGGTGGGCAGAAAAGCCTAACCCCACTTTTCTGCCATCAACACCATGCCCCCATCAACACCATGCCCAAGCAAATGCCCCCCATTTTGAATTATCAATCATAATTTGCAATCCATCAGGCTGATATAACGCATTTTTTCTGCATCCACATGCACATGAACGATGAGCGTGTTATAAATTTCTGCCATGTGCGCGATGGATTGCGCCATATTGTGATTGAGCCACCAACCGACCAATGATAATAGCCCATGCGCCATGTGATAAGCGCGTAAATCGGCGGGGATGAGGGCATCATCTTTGGCGACCACCTGATAATATTGAGCGAACATATCCGCCAATTTTTGGCGGGCGCGGGCGGTGTTGGGCGCGAATAACAGGGTGCGATATAACCGCGCATTTTGGGCAACATAAGTAAAAATCAGTTCCCCTTGTTCATCACACGCGATGACATCCGCCAACCATTCTTCGAGTGTGTGCCGAATACGGTCAATCAGCAAATCTTCGAGCGTGTCGTAATGCCGATAGAAGGTCATATAACCCACGTCTGCCAAATCAGTGACATCACGCACTTTAATATCATCGAAATCGTGTTTTTCTATCAGGGTCAATAGTGCATCGCCCAATAATCGGCGTGAACGGCGCACCCGCCTATCATCCATATTCATCATGTATTCCCATATCACTTATCGAGCAAAATCCGTATTTTATATCATAAGAGACGCGCCAAATGGGTTGTTTATCGCCTTATGAAGCGCGTTATGGGATGATTGTATCATAACGCGATGAAAAAGGAGCGAAAAATGAAACACATTTTAGTGATTGGTGGCACAGGGCGCATCGCCAGACCAGTGGTACGCGAATTGGTGCAATCGGGTTATATTGTGCGGGTGATGGCACGCAATCCCGAAAAAGTGCGCGGATTATTGCCGAATGAGGTCGAATTTTTTGCGGGTGATTTGGCAGATATGGGGCAACTTGCCAAAGCGGTTGCGGGGATGGATGCGATTTATATGAACCTGCCCGAAGTGGCGAATCCGAATGTGTCGTTCATCCCTGATAGGCACGGCATCCAGAATATTTTGCAAGTCGCGCCCAAAAACACGTTGCTGATGAAATTGAGCCAGTTGGGGGTGTATGAAAATCCGCGTTATCATAATATGACGCTCAAATACCGGGCAGAGGCGATGCTTC
>JALONZ010000051.1 GCA_025454675.1 Anaerolineae bacterium
GGATGAGCGTCCAGAAGGCTTCATCCACCTTGCCAATAAAAGGCAAAACGTCTGGCAGAAATGACGGCAACATCAAAGCCAAGCCCGCTACTAAGGCTATCCCAATGATAATAAATTCTTTCATACCACGCTTAACATGTTTCATCTTGACTGAATACCTCTAAAATCTGGACGGCATGATTGCCATCCCAACAACCGCTAACCCGATTGGGGATTGTAGGGACACGATATATCGTGTCCACAGGTGATAATTCACCATCATCAATCAAAATATTATATCACGATGTACGCCCTAAAAAGTCTATGATATGCCCCGCAATTTCTTCGCCCTTCTCTTCTTGCAAAAAGTGACCCGCTCCATGAATTGTGATGACGGGTTGGTCTTTTGCCGATGGAATATGTTTGCGGAAGAAACGGTCTCCCCCACCCAACACCACATCCATATCGGAGAACATCACCAGCGCGGGTTTGTGCCAATTCGCCAATTTTTCCCGCGCTTGGCGCATGATGTCTACGCCGTCATCCGTCTCTTGGACAGGCACAAGCAAGGGATAAACCGCGATGGCGGCGGTATAATCGGAGTTAGGGAACGGCGCATCATATGCCCGAAGCACTTCTGGCGTGAGGATGTCTTTGTTGATGGTGCTAAATTCAATCACTTTGCTGGCAATCAGGTCTTTACCCGTCTTTTTCACAAATTCGCGCCATTGCATAAACCCGTCTGTGATGGGTCTATCCGCAGTGGGGAGCGCCGTATTCAAGATGACCAAGCGCGAGAACCGTTCATCCAATTGAGTAGCCAGTGGCAAACCGATAATGCCGCCCCAATCCTGACAAACCAGTGTAATATTGGTCAAATTCAGTTGTTCAATCAGGCTGGTCATGGCGCGAATTTGCAAGCTGATGCTATAGTCACTCATCTCGGTGAACTTATCACTTTTGCCAAAGCCGATGAGGTCGGGCGCAATTACCCGATTCGACTTGGCGAGGATGGGAATCATATGCCGATATAAAAATGACCATGTGGGTTCACCATGCAGGCAAAAAATGACATTCTCGCCCTGCCCTTCATCCACATAATGCACACGAACACCATCTACCATCACATAATGCGGGGCGAAGGGGTATTTATCTAAATTTTCAAAACGGTCATCGGGGGTACGAATAACGGGCATGTTTTTGCTCCTAAAAATTTATTTTGCGATAGGATAGCATCATGCAAATTAGACACTGTTATTATTTTGTGGCGGACATACGAGGTTAAAACCTCTAGTCCGCCATTACATCCACAAATTAAGCGTCTTGTAATGGCTGACTAGCCATAAGGCGTATGTCAGCCACTCGCATATAACCTCGCACAATACAATCATTACTATTCTAGCGCAAATCCGTTATTCTGTATGGTTTGGGCATACCATTTACCCGTATCTTTGACGATACGCCGTTGCGTGAGATAATCTACATACACCAGACCAAACCGCTTGCCATAGCCCTCTGCCCATTCAAAATTATCCAGCAGTGACCATGCAAAATAACCCTTGAGCGGGATTCCATCTTCAATGGCACGATGACAATTCGCCAAATACTGTTGATAAAATGCCACACGGCGCGGGTCATGCACGGCATCACCTTCTAGCACATCATTGAACGCCGCCCCATTTTCGGTGATATAAAATTTTGGCGGGGCATATTCAGTATGGATATGTTCCAATACCTTATAAATCGCTTCAGGACTCACCTCCCAATCCATTTCGGTGTGTTCCCGATTTTGGCGCACCGTATCCAATTTGAGTTCATTTTCGCTATAGGGCGCGGCTTTGACCACCTGACGGGTATAAAAATTCACCCCCAAGAAGTCGGTTGGGTTGGCTTTCAGTTCATCAAAATCATTCGGTTGCACAAAATTCAGGCGCTCGCCATAAATCGCGGTCATATCGGCAGGATATTCGCCTTTATACAACGGGTGCAACCACCAGCGATTTTGAAAACTCAATTGACGTTGCACCGCGAATTGGTCTTGTAGGCTATTGGTATGTGGGTCTGCCCATGCGGGATTGAGGACGATGCCAGCCTCTGCATCAGGCACATTGGCGCGAATGATGCTCATGGCGCGGGCATGTGCCATAATGCTGTGATGCGATGCTTTCAGATACAAATTCAAATCGTGATGACCGGGTGCATGAACACCCACTGCATAGCCCAAATAAGTGAATACCCACGGCTCATTGAGCGTCATCCAATCCTTCACGCGGTCGCCCAATCGTTTGGTGATGGCTTGGGTATATTCGCCAAACCACTCCACAATATCCCGATTTGCCCATCCGCCTTTATCCTCTAAAACTTGGGGCAAATCCCAATGATACAATGTTGCAAATGGACGAATACCATTGGCAAGGAGTGTATCTACCAATTTATCGTAAAATTCGAGTCCCGCGGGGTTAATTGCGCCTGTGCCTTCAGGCAAAATCCGCGCCCACGCCACCGAAAAACGATAGGCATGTAATCCCATTTGTTTCATGATAACAATATCTTCGGGATAACGATGATAATGGTCACATGCCACCTCACCAGAATCCCCATTTTTCACTTTACCGGGTGTGTCTGAAAAAACATCCCAAACGGTTGCCCCACGTCCACCTTCAAATACCGCCCCTTCAATTTGATAAGAAGCAGTTGCCGCACCCCATAAAAAGTTCTCAGGAAATGTATATTGTGTCATAATAGATATGAGCCTTTGAATTATAATAGCGAGAAACCGGTTTCTTCTATTATAATCTCATCACGAAAATGCGACAAGGTAATCCAATTTTTAACGAACAGGAAATTTTGATGAACAATTGGCATATTTTCGGTCACGATTGGGCAGTGCGTTATTTGCAACAAGGCATCGCTAATCAGCGTGTGCGTCATGCCTATTTAATTGTCGGAACACCCAATATCGGTAAGCATCTTTTGGCGCATACCTTTGCCAGCGCACTCAATTGCACAGCGCCTGATGTGACCATGCGCCCATGCGGGGAATGTCGCTCGTGCCGTTTGATGAAAAGTGGCAATCACCCCGACATGCTATATGGGGAACTTGACCCTGTTTCTGGGGCGCTCAAAATTGATGCGGTGCGGGCAGTCATCAGCAAATTGATGATGAAACCCTACGAAGCGCGTTATCGGATTGCGATTTTTGAAGATTTTGACCATGCCGCCGACCGCACCCAAGACGCGATGCTCAAGACCTTAGAAGAACCGCCTGCCCATGCCATATTGATATTATTGGCAAATTCGCTAGAAGCCTTGCTCCCCACGATTTTGAGCCGTAGCCAAATCATTCACTTGCGCCCTGTGTCTACAGAAACCCTGCGCGATGTATTGATGCGCGAATATGGCGCATCTGATGACCAAGCCACACATCTGGCACATTTTAGTGGCGGGCGCATCGGTTGGGCAATTTCTGCGCTCCAAAATCCAGAGGTACTCGACCAACGCGCCAAAGCCCTAGATTTATTTGAGCAAATTTTAGTAGGCAATCGGCGGGTGCGGTTTGATATTGCCGAAGGTTTGAGCAAAGATAAAGATAAATTGGCGTTGTATCCCTTGCTCGAATTGTGGCTGACCTATTGGCGTGATATTTTGCACACGCTATCTGGCAACACGACCAGCATCTGCAATATTGACCGCCTGAATGCCATCGCCCAATTCGCACACAACCTATCGGCGGAGGATGTATTGAAAGCCATAAAAATCACCCAGACCACCCTATCGCAATTGAGCGCCAATATCAATTTGCGCCTACGCCTAGAAGTGACCTTTTTGGATTATCCCTATATCCGCTAATCATCAAGTGTGGGGCATGGGCGCTCATCTGTCGGCACGCACGACACCCATATCCATTCATATTCGTATGAGATGTAATATGAGTAGGGCAATTCAGCCATCTCAAGATTGACATAATCTATCAAGCGTGCTTCTGCAATCAGCCAAACCCGTTTATCTGTCGGCAATGGTGCGGGGAACAAAATATAATCATAGCCATAATGCTCGGCGGTTTGGCTCATCCGTGCGGTGGCATAAATCGCCTCATCGGGCAAAATATATTGGTCAATGAAGGTTAGCGCAGGGCGAATATCGGATGGAATGGGGACTTCAATCCGAACAATCAGCACAGTACATAAAATAGCCACAATTCCCGCGCTGATAAACGGCAATTTGAGGCGGATTTTTTCAATCATGTCCATCCAACCGATGGCGATGATAATGATAATCGGTGCAAGGATGAATAATAAAAAACGATTGGCGAGTGGGTATAATTCCAAAAAGGATGCGATGCCTGTAAATAATAAGGGCGATAAAATGAGCCAAAGCCACAATTTACGAATTTTGATGATGCCAATCACGAAGCCATATAAACATAAAATGAATAACACAGGGTTATAAAAGCCACTGATGAGGGTGAAAATTTCAAAGAAAAATTGCATGGCAGAATTGATATTCGGGCGCAAGAAATGGGCTTGCCACGTCTTATTCATAAAATCACCAATTTGTGTGCCGGTTGCAATCTGGCGATACGATACCCAATACACGACTGCAAATGAAATCAGTTGCAAAATGCCCATCACAGTCAACTGGCGCACCGTTACCCAATCACGCTTGAAAATAAAGTGTATCCACAACACCAACCCCATCCCCGCCAAGACAAATATCATCGGATTTGAAAACCAGACGCTCACCACACCAATCAGGGCAATGATGCCGATGTGTTTGCGTGTTGGTGCTTGCGCGGTTTGCACAACAAATCCCAAATACAGCAATGTCAGGGCAATATCTACGGCATATTGCTTAAACTCGGTGGCGTAATAAATATGAAAATAGGATGTAGCGACGATTGCAACCGCTAACGGTGTGCTGAGGGGCGATATTTTTTGCGATACCCAAATCAGCAAGGCAAGTGTCACTAAACCACATAGTAGTGGGATGAGGCGCAAGGCAAAATCATTGTATCCCAAAAGCATCGTCACCAATTTTGTCGCCGTTAAAAATCCGACAGGGGCAGATTGAAAATTATCGAGCGGTTGAAATAATTCAATGAGTGACCGTGAGCGGATATTGAGCGCCAAATTCGATTCATCCAACCAAAAAGACCGTTGGCTGAGGTATTGTATGATTAAAGTGATACACCCCAACACAAAAAATGCCCATTGAAGCGACTTCATATAGAACGGTGATTGTTTTTTATCGGATACGGGCGGATGCTGTGCTTCATCAAAATTCATACACACCTCACTTTTTGATGCAATTATATCAAAAATTCCGCCTCTCTTCCCCATACACCCTATTCGCTAAATGTATCAAAGTGATAAAATGCACAATTATCGTCTATATGCAGATGGAGATAAAAAATTACTATGTCAGACAATCATCAACGCCTTGTTATTCCCGGTCCCGTAGAAGTTCGCAAAGAAATTCTCGATGCCCAAACCGAATGGATGATAGGACATCGCTCCACCGCCTTCGCAGATTTATTTGCCCGTTTACAAGGCAAATTGCGCCAAGCCTTCTTCACACAATCGCGTGTGTTTGTGCAAGGCTCATCTGGCACAGGCTTATGGGAAGGCGCATCACGCAATTGTATTCGTGACGATAAAAAAGCCCTACACTTGGTTGGTGGCGCATTCAGTGAACGCTGGGCAGAAATTAGCAAAGCCAACGGCAAACAAGTTGATGTGATTGAAGTAGATTGGGGCATGGCACACACCCCCGAAATGGTGGCAGATGCCCTTAAAAAATCGGCGTATGATGCGGTGTGTGTGGTGCATAACGAAACCAGCACAGGCGTGACCAACCCGATTAAAGCCATTGGCGAGGTTGTGCGCGGTTATGAAGATACCTTGTTATTGGTAGATACCGTTTCGGGATTTTTGGGGACAGAATTGCGTGTGGACGA
This sequence comes from Anaerolineae bacterium, assembly GCA_025454675.1. Classification (GTDB taxonomy): domain Bacteria; phylum Chloroflexota; class Anaerolineae; order Aggregatilineales; family Phototrophicaceae. The sequence goes on from JALONZ010000051.1 coordinate 5,936, forward strand.
TTGGAATGTGGATATGGCGCTCACCAGTTCACAAAAAGCCTTTGCCCTGCCCCCTGGCATTGCCTTCGCCGCCGTCAGTGACCGTGTGTTGGCGCGTGCCAAACAAATTCAATATCGTGGTTATTATTTTGATTTTATTGAGATTGAAGACAGCCTGCTCAAAAATAACACCCCATCCACCCCACCCGTTGCCTTGATGTATGCCGCCGATGTGCAATTAGACTCCATTTTGGCAGAAGGCATCGAAAATCGTTGGGCGCGTCATGCCGCCATGCGTGATATGACCCACCAATGGGCATTCACCAACGGATTCGGCGTTTTTGCCCAAAAAGGGTATGAATCTGCTACCGTCACCGCCGTAGATAACCGCCAAAAAGGGATTAATGTGGATGATATGGCAAAATTCATGAAGAAAAAATTCTTTGAAATGGATAAGGGTTACGGCAAAATCAAAGGCAAAACCTTCCGCATCGCGCATATGGGCGATATGCAACCTACCATGCTTGAAGAAGTATTAAGCGGTTTGACGGAATTTGTGCAAGGGTAAATTCCCAATAACGGATTATAATGAGTAAGGACGTAATATCTTGTTATGTTCTTACTCAGTCAAAGTGGTAAAGGATTGCCTTATGAAAATCAACCGTGTTGTATTGTTCCTCATCGGCTTAATACCGTTTTTGGTAGTACATTCATCGGCAGATTTTGCTCTCTCTACAATGGATGACAGCAAACTTGAATTCACCAGCATCCAAAATATTGAAGACTTGGTGATTGCCAACATCACGCCCATCCGCACCGATAATACGGATAGAATATACACCTCAAACACAACCCTTTCGCCAAATGGAGATTTCATTATCTTCTATCGTCGCCCTACCCGCGATACGCAAATGCTTTGTGAATACAGTTTTTCATCCAACGCTAGTATATGTGTGGATGGTGATGCAGAATTACCCGAATTTTTCGGTGGGTTCTGGTCAGCAGATAGCCGTTATGTGGTTTTGAATAGCGATTTAAACACACTACGACTTGCACAAGAATCTGATTTGACCATTTATGACACCCAAACGGATACTATCATCAATCGCACCGATGATGGGGTCAGTGTTCGTGAAAGTATGTTTGATGAGGATGTTCGCAATCGGATTTGGATAGATATCGCCCCTATTTTTGCGCCCAATGGCGATTTGTATTTCTTCCGCAATGCCATTGACCCCAGTGTGGACGAATGGCGTGCCGATTTGATGCGAATCCCTGCGGGCGAAATCACAGGCACAAGCGCCCCAGAAGCCCTTTGGAGACATCCCGCTATTGGCGCATTTACGATTTTTCGCACCACGAATTGGTATTTAGATGGTTCAATGAGCATTAGCCCAAACGGGCAGTATCTTGCCATTGCCAGCATTAATGTTGGTCAACCAGACGATACCACCAATGGCATTTGGCTATTTGACCTCACCGAAAAAACCGTCAAAACCCACATTCCCATTTCGCGCTTAGGTGAATCACTAGAGGGTCTGCCGATATGGTTAACACAACGTATGAGTGAAATTGAGTTAAAGGGTATTTTCCCCACCAGTTTAGCATGGGCGAGTGATAACAACACACTCGTGATTCGAATGAGTAATGACCTTTACTATTCTGAGTTTTTCGTCCCCACCTTCAAATATGATGTCACGGCAGATAAATTCACATCCGTCTACGATTTCACAGCCATATCAGAAGACGATTACAAACCTGAAAGCACACTATTTGATGATGTAAGCCTCTTGGCGGATGTTAATCCAACATTGATGGTAATGTCGCCATCACATCAAGCATTATTTTATATTGGGCGTGATGCTATCACCGATACGTTTGTATTATCAGCCATATCGCTGGTCGAATCGGGATTTGTCACCCCGCGTCGTATTGCAACCCTGACCGACTATATACCGATGAACCATACAGTTACCAGCATTGGCTACACCGCACCTACCCTACGCATTTTGACAGACGAGCAACTCATTACCCTAACCGAACAATAAAGGAGTCCCTAAAAATATGACCTATCATATCCTTGCACTTGATAATGTGGATAAAAAAGCAATTGAACTGCTGGAAAAAACCGAAGGATTCAAAGTGACGGCGGGTAATTTGCCCCGCGAAGAAGTGATTAAATTATTGCCCGATGCGGATGCGATGGTCATCCGTAGCACCACCCAAGCCGATGCCGAATTATTGGCACATGCCACCAAATTGAAAGCGATTGCGCGTGCAGGCGTGGGTGTGGATAATGTGGATTTGGAAGAAGCCACCAAACGCGGTATCGTGGTGATGAACACGCCCGATGGCAATACCATCGCCACCGCCGAATTTGCGTTGGGTCTGATGTTGGCGCTCGCCCGTCACATCCCCGCAGGGCATAGCTCACTCAGCGCCAATAAATGGGACAGAAAATCATTCGTTGGGGTGGAATTGCGCGGAAAAACACTCGGTATCGTTGGGTTTGGGCGGATTGGTCGCGCAGTGGCAAAACGCGCACTCGCCTTCGAGATGACCGTCCTCGCGTATGACCCCTTCATCCCTGCTGATGTGGTGCGTGATTTGGGTGTTGAACCTGTGGATTTGGACGAATTATATGCCAAGTCCGATTTTATCACCCTGCATAGCGTCATTACCGATTCTAGCAAAGAGATGATTAACAAAGCCAGCCTCGCCAAAATGAAAAAAGGTGTGCGGATTATCAATGCGGCGCGTGGTGCGCTCATCAATGATACAGATTTGGCAGAAGCCATCAAAAGTGGACAGGTTGGCGGTGTGGCGGCGGATGTGTTCACGGTTGAACCCCCCCCAACCGACCACCCGTTGTTGAACCTGCCCAATGTGTTGCATACCCCGCACCTTGCCGCCAGCACAACTGACGCGCAAGTTAATGTTGGGATTGATGCCGCCCAAGAAATTGTGGATGCACTCACCAAAGGCGAATTCAAAAATGTGTGCAATCCGATGGTATTAGCCGAATAAAGACAAAAGCCCCCCCATCCCCCGACCCTTCCCCCACTTCGTAGAGGAAGGGAGTAGGGGCTTGCCATGGCAAGCCCCTATAATTCCCCCTC
>JALONZ010000052.1 GCA_025454675.1 Anaerolineae bacterium
ATCTATCCGATACACATACCCCACTCCATCACACCAATCGCAATCATAAGACCCGCCCAATTCATCTTCAAACCAGCCATATCCCTCACAAGAGACACAGCGCACAATATCTGGCATATTTTTTATCCTCTTATCCACGCGCCAACGCAACTAAATAATCGGTTCGCAACTGAATCGCCCGCTCGCGCATATCTGCCCATGTCGCATGATGTGCAATCGCTTTTTCTAACCATACAAGTGCGCCACGTTTATCACCACTTTCGCCCAAAATCCGCGCTAATGTAACCCAGTTGCGCGTTTGGAACATGATAGACTGGCATTTTTCGGCATTTTCAATCGCACAATCTATCAATCTCCGCGCCGTTTCAAAATCCCCCTGCGAACACGCAATTTCTGCGCGGTGATTATCCACCGTCACATAACCCCAAATATGCGAATTGCGTTCAAAAATAAGTTGGGCTTGATTCAAAAATTGCATCGCACTATCCAAATTTCCATGCAAAAATTCAAGCCATGCACTTGCACATGAACACCAGCCATTCCCCAATCGGCTTTGTGTACGCAAATGCAATTCACGCGCATCGGCAAAATGATAAACGGCTTCGCTATAATTGCCCCGAATCCTATCCAATTCGCCTAATAGGTGCAATTGCCAACCCACCATGCCCACATTCCCCAAATCACGCCATAATGCGATACTTTTTTGCGTGATAATCTCGGATTCTTCATATTTCCCCTGTCGGAAAAAGGTACTCGATAAAGCACTCAAGGCAGATGCAATCCCACCCCTATCGCCCACTTTTTCGCTGATGAGCAAGCCCTGATACGTCAATTCTTCCGCCAGTGGATATTCACCGAGTGTATATGCCACCTCTGCTAAGGTTTTGACGCTTTCGCCTTCATTCCATGTATCTTGATTGTGTTGTGATAACGCGAGGGTTTGCTGAAAAATGCGTTTCGATTCGGCATAATCAATCCGTTCATGCGCCACCCAACCCAATCCGCGTAATGCCACAATTTTCCCAAACGTATCACCAGCACGGTCGGCAATCGTCTCGGCACGTTTTGCCCAATATTGTGCGGGTTCGATATTTTCGGCGGGCATATCCAAATTTGCACCCGGATATAAGGATAAGCTGTACATCAGAAAAAAGGTAGAGACCAAATGAGGCTGGTCTGGGATTGAGCGGAAATAGGCAGATAATTGATGAAATTTTTCGGCAATGACCTCTTTCGGTTGTTTGCCCCGATTGCCCATTGCCCATAATACTTCTAATTTAGACCGCAACAATTTTGTTTCTGGGGCATCTGATGAGACATGACGTAATGCCTCGCCACATAATTGATAGGCTTCATCATCTCGTGAGCGCATGATGAAATAAATCACGATTCCATTCAGTAACCGATGAAGTATATCGGCTTGTTTTTGCTCACATACCCATGACCACGAAGCACGGATATTGCTAAAATCACGCTCAATGGCATTCAGTGTTTCAATTTGATGAGCGCCTTTAATTTGAATATCTATGGCTTCCAGCCAAGTCGCATAATACTCGCTATGGTGTGTCTTGGTTTGATGATAGGCATGAGCATCAATCGCTAATTTTTCTTCGGCAAATTGACGGAGCAATTCATGAATATCATAACGCCCATCCACATGTCGCCGAATGAGCGATTTATTCACCAATGCCAATAAAATCGGCAAATTCGCATTCGCCACTTGTGTCGCCGCGTGGCGGTCAAATCCACCCCGAAAAATGGCTAATCGGCACAAGGTATGCGCTTCTTCGGATGATAACCGCTCCCATGAGGATTCAAACACGGCTTTCATACTGCGATGGCGCGGTGGCAAATTGCGAAGCGATGCACTCAGAAAATCGTATGAGCGTTGAATTTCCTGCGCGATTTCTTGCGGGGATAACATTTGCAACCAACCTGCCGCCAATTCAATCCCCAATGGCAACCCCTCCACCAATTGCGAAATGCGCGTGATATGTGGGGCATTTTCTGCGGTGAGGGTAAAATCGGGTTGAATTTGTTTTGCCGCTTGCATGAATAACGCCACCGCACCATAAGTCGGCAGTTCATCCAATGGAACTTCTGCAAACGGAAAAGTTAGCCCGTCTAACTCATAAATCCATTCTTCGCGCAAATTCAACCGCTCGCGTGAGGTGACGAGTATTTTGGTCGTCACAGACAAGGCTAAAATCTCGGTCAACAATTCAGCATGGTCAAGCAGATGCTCAAAATTATCGAGGATGAGCAAAATCTGCTTGAGGCGTAAATAATCGAACAATTCCGCTTTCAAATCATTTTCGATGCACCCAAATCGGAGCGATTCGGCAATTGCGCCAATCAGCGATTCTGCCGATGTTACAGGTGCAAGCGACACAAAATAAACACCATCCTCAAAATTCTCTCGGCTCAATTCACCAATTTGTATCGAAAGGCGTGTTTTACCGATGCCCCCCTGCCCAATGAGCGTCAACATACGACACTTCGGGTCGGTTATCAGGCGGGTAATTTCGGTAAGGTCGCGCTCACGGCTCAAAAATGGGGTAGATTGCGCGGGCAGATTATCTTGTATCGGCTTGCTGAATGGGTCGGATGTGGTCGTCAATGTCAGCGCCATCACTTCGACTGTTTGCTTGGTCGTTTGGCGTGATTGAATGGCTTGGTGCAATTTGCGCGTTTTATCATCCGGTGCGATGCCCAATTCATCACGCAAAATATCCGCACAAACTTGATAATGCTTTAAGGCGGCGGCGCGTTGCCCTGTCCAATCATATAAACGCATCAAATTGCGGTGCGCCGATTCATTTAGTTTATCCATCATCACCCAACGGCGGGCATAGGGAATCGCTTCTTCATACCGATTCCCCGCGATATACCCGCGTGTTAATTTTTCCAATACCCCATTCAGCCGTCCCCGTAAAGATTGTGATTGAAAAAATTGCCATTCATCAAACGCATCAGTGTCGGGTAACGAAAACCCGCGCATAAATTCATCTCGATACAACGCTACAGCCGATTGCCAGCCATTCAAGTCCGCCCCCGCTTCATACGCCTCAAATGCCCATATATCCACCCATAACCCCTCTTGTGGGAGAACTCGAACTGTATCACGTTCAATTTCCATCCAATTATCGCCAAGCCCTTTGTTAATCGTCCACAGGGTATTTCGCAAATAGGCTAACCCACGACTGAGGTCTACATCAGGAAAGAAAAATGTCGCAAGGGCTTCACGCGGGTAGGCTTGTTTATTCACCAGCAAATAGGCAAATAACGCAAAGGCTTTGCGCCGTTCCAATTCAATCGGGACGTTATTCAGTTGAAGCTGTGGTGTTCCTAACAGCGAGATGTGTAATTGGGTCATCATCAATATTTACGCCTTGTGAACTCTTTTGAACCTATATCATCCATTTTACACCATTTTAGCAACTGTGATGTTTATGAGACGCTTTTTGAGACGCTCATGAGATGAACCCCTTCTATCCTATAGATAAATCACGATAAATTCAAGAAAGGAGCGCACCATGCTTTTTCCAACACCATTAAACAACAGCCTGAACAATCACTTAGGGCGCAGTAATGTCATAGACCCCAAAGCCCGCAAATTGTTTGAACGCGCTTTACGTGCAGGCAAAAACAATCGGCGGAATCGTGCGCTCCCGAATATCAGCGATGAAACACATCATGCACAACATTACTTGGGCGTGAAAACGGTGGACATCAACGAAATTGGTGGCAGTGTGAATAAATCAAATGATTTTGACGCGCAATTTAATCCCATGAGCGAGCATATTGAACCGCGCTGGACAAAAGTAGCGACCGCCATGTTAAACGGAGTTGACCTGCCCCCTGTGGAATTGATTCTGGTGAACGGCACGTATTATGTGGTAGACGGTCATCACCGCATTTCAGTGGCACATGCGATTGGGATGCGTTATCTGGATGCGATTGTGGTCAAGTGGGAATAATATCATGAAGTCAAGAACATCCTAAAAGGGCGCAACCTTGTTGCGCCCTTACATTTATACCTGTTTTTGAACCTTAATTAAATCCGATTATCCAACATGCCATACTTCTTTAGGGTTTGCGCCAAGACAAATTCCGACATACGGAACACCGCTTCGTTATTATCATCGCGTTCACTTTCGCGGTCTTCGACCATCGTCCGCATGTCTTTCATGATGTCGGTTAATTTCTCATTGTGGAATAGAACCATATCGGTGACGATAATCCCGCCCAAAACCAACGGCAAATAGGCATAACTGAAATTCATCTCGCCTTTGGTCTTGAGTTTTTTGATGATGTCATCCGCAAATTCCGCACGTTCTTCATCCGACCCCAAATTTTCGCCACTATCGCGTTCTACCAAGCGGAAGGCATACCCCAACGCATCAGCTAACAGGTCATCGAATAAAAAGTGCGGGATGGCTTTGGGCGCGACCCCACCCATCCGTTCATCTTGCACCAAAATTTTCATATACCCTTGCAACCATTTGGGGAGCGCAGTTTGAATTTCGGCGGTCTCTAAAACACGCGCTTTTTTATCTTTTTCGCGCATTTTGAACATATTCGACACATCAAATTCACCGGCTATCAAGCTACCGTGTTTGGAATGCGGATGGGCAAATTCAAGGATGAGTGTCATCAACCGTGCCACACAAGCCGATTCGATAGGCGATAATGGATAACCCGCCTTACGAAAGACATCTTTCACTTTTTCGAGGATAGGCGGATAGACCAATTCTTTTTTAAGCGAGGGCAATACTTTCAACTTGAGGATTTCTTCGTATTTATCCAGCAGAATGGTGCTATCTTGTTGATTTTCCAGTGTCCACAGACTAATCCATTGCGGATTGAGGCTGGGCGGTTTTGCCAATTTACCTTCCATCACGGTAATCGGGGTTTCGATGACAGTGGAGCGCAAAAATCCGCGCTTTTGGGTAGAAAATTTGAGTTTTCGCAGTTCTTCAATCTGCTTTTGTGCCTCTTCTGTGGCTTTTTGGGGATTAAACACCGCCCCGCCACTATTTGGGCGCACACGATTCGCTTTGGGATTGCTCACTTTAACCGCAATATCCATGCCAATCATATAATTTTCGCCAACCGCACAATCAGGCATGGTAGACATGGGCATCATCGCAAACCCCACTTCTGCCGCACCAAGCCCCACCACCAAGCGGTCTTGACCTGCAATAAAACGCCCTTTTTTACCAGCATGGTCTTTTTCGGGGATTTGGAGGGTCACAGTCACATCAGCGGGCGAATCGCTGGCATTTTGCATCAGCAAAATCACCTCAAATTGTCGCCCTGCCTGAACGATGCGCGGGCGGGTGGCAAGCGCAACTTGCACCACACCAACCGTAATGCGGTCAGCATCGGTGATGTATTCAAATACATCGGGATAGGTTATATTGGATTTATCAGCCATGATGAAATGCTTTCTCTAATCTCTTAATAATTTGCATCCATTGTAACCCAATTACGAATGGGTGCAAACAGTGATATGGTCACATCGTTATAACGCGCCTTTGGTCAATGACCCGACATAAATGCAGGTTTCCCACGGAATCGCCACATCTTCCACATCAATCCGCTCATCCGTCATCATCACGCCTGTGTTCCGCACAATGGCAATCGGGCGGGCTTCGGCAGTTTCGCCCATGACCATCTGAGCGCAGGCACAAATTTGGTCGGCGATGCCCCGTTGTGTGACCATCATCGGATTACCGAATAAATCGGGTTTACCGCGTTCATCTTGAATGGGATAAAATCCCGCCGTCGAAATTGCAACGCCCGTTGTCCCCCAGCGACCGGGCATCAGCCAGCTATCGGTGAGGATAATCCCCACTTTCACACCCAACCGCGCCAACACTTCTTTGCGGATTTGTTCCGCCAGCGCATACGGCTCACTCGGTAATAAGACCACCTGACCACTAGGGATATTGGAGCGGTCTAAGCCTGCATTGGGCGAAATCACCCCATTTTTATGTGTGAGCAAAAATCCGACTTTCACCCCATTAAATTCATGGGTGATGCCACCAAAAATATGGTCGGCTTCTTGAATCACCAATTGGGTGAGATGCGGGTTCATGTGATAGCGGGTGGCAATTTCTTGTGCTTGTGGGCTAATGTGTACTGCATCCAACATCACAATCCGCCCCTGACTGATGGCGGCGTATTTACTGCTCAATGCCAAAACATCCCCTGTCTGTAATGCCTCGCCTTCCGCCTCTATCGCCGACAAAATCGTCTGGATGAGGTCGAATGGGGCTTGTTGAACAGGGGCGGAAATCGGGATAACCCATAATGATTTTGTGGTCACGTATTTTTTCTCCAAGAAATCAATGAATCTCATCCCCTAACATAGCAACTTAAAACATTAGCCCCACCCCCTAACCCCTCCCCATTGCATGGAGAGGGGGAACAAATCCTGTTTTTGTCTTACTCCCGTCCTCTACGAAGTGGGGGAAGGGTTGGGGATGGGGGCGTTTTTGTTGTTAAGTTGCTATACATGTGGGCTTGCCATGACAAGCCCACATCGCATCCGCTTAGGGAATGAGGTCTAAATAAACACCATTATAAAACCAATTCCGCCATCATACGGACAACATTTATATCCAATGCGGGGATATTCAGTGTCGTAATCGGGCTATTTTTCCAAATTTGCAAGCGGTCTTTGATGCGCTCGCGCGAGCCACACAGTGCCACTTCATCCACCAATTCATTCGGGACAGCCATCATCGCCTCGCCTTTATCCCCCGCCAAATATAAATCTTGAATTTTGACGGCGGCTTCTTCAAATCCATACCGACAGGCGAGGTCAAAATAGAAATTCTTGCCGCGTGCGCCCATCCCACCGATATACAATGCCAGCATCGGCTTAACCTGATTAAACGCGGTTTCGAGGTCATCATCCAACACCACCGCCACCGTTGGCGCAATATCAAAATTGGCGATGCTTTTGCCATTCCCCGCCAGCGCAAACCCTTCTTCGATATATTGTTTATAGGCGCTATCATACGCATTTGGCGAGAAGAAAATCGGCAACCAGCCATCTGCAATTTCTGCCGTCAGGGTCACATTTTTCGGTCCGATGGATGCCAGATAAATCGGCAAATCGGCACGCCCATGAATAATACTCTTGAGGGGCTTGCCTAAGCCAGTGGCATCTTCACCCGCATAGGGAATGCGATAATGTTCGCCATCATGAACAACCGGTTCTTTACGCTCAAAAATTTTGCGAACAATCGCCACATATTCGCGCGTCTTGACCAACGGCTTGCCATATGATACACCGTGCCACCCCTCAACAACCTGTGGACCACTCAAACCTAACCCAAGCAACATGCGCCCACCCGATAATTGGTCAAGCGTCATGGCAGTCATAGCTGTATTGGCGGGGGTGCGACCGGGCATTTGCATAATCGCCGTGCCTAAATGGATATTTTTGGTCAATGCGCCAATCCATGCCAACGGCGACACCGCATCCGACCCATACGCCTCTGCTGACCAAACCGCATAATAGCCCAATTTATCCGCTTCATGAATGATGTCCATCGGCAATTCAATCCGCGCACCTGAATAATTTAAATTCAATCCCAAACGCATTTTTTGCTCCTTATCAAAAATATTTTTATGGGTCTATTCTACACATATTAGTGAATAATGGCTAAGTGTTTTTAAGAGGATATTTGTTAAAATAAAAGCGTTCAAGCCATTTAGGAATATATGAGGGATACATAATGGAACTTTTACGCCGCCTAAGCCTTGCCGAAATCATCACCTTGTTTGTTGCCATCATCGTGCTATTGATAATTATGGTCATCATCACCGCCAACGCCAACCAACCGGTGGTTATTGATTATAATATCACCACAGCCACACCCTTTATTGATAATGTGAATGTCACACCCGTATTCATCGAGCCACCCACCGATACCCCATGAGTCGGATATATCACCTATTGGGGAAATTTTTTGTGCAAATTCCCCCACCAACACATCCCAACCATATCCTCATCATCAAGCCGTGTTGCATTGGGGATGTGGTGATGACCACCGCCTTACTCCGCGCCATTCGTGGCGCATATCCCCAAGCACACATCACATATGCGGTGGGACGTTGGTCTATGGGCGCGTTGGATGGTCAAACCGCGATTGATAATGTGGTGGATATTGGCGAATCATCCAACCCCGCCAAAGGGGTGCGCGGTTTATGGCGTTTGGTGAGGCAACTCCGCACATTAAACTGTGATATGGCATTCATCCCCGACCGTTCCCCCTTGTTAGGATTGGCGGTGTGGTTGGCGGGCATCCCCCATCGGGTCGGATTAGACAGCGCGGGGCGTGGATTCGCGCATACTGTCCGCGCGGTTGTCCATCCGCATGAAGAAGCGAATGAGGGAGAGATTTATTTGCGTTTAGCGCGTGCCATAAACCTCGCCGCAAACGGATTTTATACCCATATTGACATTCCGCATGATGCACAAACGCATATTGACCGTTTGCTCACTGAAAACGGGATTCAAGCGCCATATGTGGTGATTCATCCTGCGGGCGGGGCGAATCCGGGAATGCTGATGAGTAGCAAACGCTGGCTACCGCACAACTTTGCACAAGTGGCGGATTGGTTATATCAAACCTACGGCGCGACCCTCATCTTGATTGGCGCAAAAACGGATATGCCGATTGTTCAGGCGGTGATTGACCACCTACATAGCCCCTATCAGAATTGGGCGGGGGAGCTGAATTTGATGCAAATCGGCGCGTTGGGCGCATCCGCATTGCTATATATCGGCAACGACACAGGGCTAACCCATTTGGTGGCGGCGACAGGCGCGAAAACCGTCATGATTTTGGGACCCTCATCCCCAAAACGTTACGCCCCGTTCAATCCGAATGCCCTCGCCATTTGGAAACCAACTTCGTTACCCGCAGGCGGTGTATCCGAAGCCGATTTCGATTGGGATTGGGTGCGCGATGGCGTGAGTGTGGATGCGGTCATTG
>JALONZ010000053.1 GCA_025454675.1 Anaerolineae bacterium
CCGTTGGCTTGCAATGCCTGAACGATATTCAATTTATGTTCTGGCGATACCCGCGCATACACCGACACATCACGCACCGCTTTTTCCAAATCGGTAGCGGACATTTTGCTCAGTTCCGCGCCCGTGAGGATTTTTTCCTCTTTGGTGATGCCCAATTCTTTGGCAATCGTCAACGCGGTGAGCGGATGGTCGCCTGTAATCATCACCACACGGATACCCGCCTGGTGACATTCGGCAACGGCTTGCTTCACTTCAAGGCGTGGCGGGTCAATCATGCCAATCATGCCCGCAAATACCAATCCGTTTTCGACTGTTTCGGGGGTATATTCACTGGGCAGGTTGGTCATCGGCTTGAAGGCAACACCCAACACACGCAACCCATTGCGAGCGAGTTCATCATTTTTGGCGTTGATGCGTGTGCGATATTCGGCAGACAGGGGCTTCACCGCACCATTCTCCCAAGCGCGGTCGCACACATCAATCATACTATCCACCCCACCCTTCACGAAGGCAATATACGGAGTATTCAGACCTGTGACGATGGTTTGTAGATATTGCGTCCCTACCCCTTCGGGCTTGGCGGTGGATTCAATTTTGTGGATGGTCGCCATCCGTTTGCGTTCTGATGAGAATGGCACTTCACCAACACGCGGGAGCAAATCTTCTAAATTTTCCTTCCACATATCAAAATGCGCCGCCGCGATGACCAGTGCCGCTTCGGTGGGGTCGCCAACCGCGCGGAGTTCCTCTTTGCCCACATTCACCCGTTCCAGCATGGCATCATTGCATAAATCTGCGCCCGCCAAGAGTAAGGCTTCGGCTTCGGATGGGGTTTCAAAGACATTATGCTCCAGCGCGAGTAACCCTTTGGTCTTTTGGGTGATTTCGGTCACATCATGCGTATTACCTGCCACATCAATCACCTTAACGGTCATTTTATTTTCGGTGAGTGTGCCTGTTTTATCCGAACAAATCACCGTCACCGAGCCGAGTGTTTCTACGGCGGGCAATTTGCGGATGAGCGCCCGACGTGCCAGCATCCGCTTCGCGCCTAGCGCCAAACAGACTGTCACCACCGCAGGCAAGCCTTCTGGCACAACCGCCACAGCAATCGCCACCGCCGCGAGGAAGGCTTGGTCTAATGACACACCGCGCAATAACCCAATCACCAACCCAAACGCGACAATACCAATCGCCAAGAAAAATAATGTACGCCCCAATTGCGCCATACGTTTTTGCAGGGGTGTTTTATCGTTATCTACGGCTTGAATCAGTTCCGCAATCCGCCCCAATTGCGTTTTCATGCCTGTATCGGTGATGATGGCAACCGCCCGCCCATTGGTGACAGATGTCCCCATGAACACCATATTGTGTCTATCACCCAACGCGATATTTTCACCGACCAGAGTCTTGATATTTTTCTCAACCGCGTGCGATTCACCTGTGAGCGATGCCTCTTGTACCAGCAAGCTATTGGCTTCAATCAAGCGGGCATCGGCAGGGATGACACTCCCCGCTTCCAATAACACCACATCGCCAGGGACAAGTGTGGTCGGGTCAACATCGGATGGATTTCCATTTCGGCGTACACGGACAGACGGCGCAGACATTTTCTTGAGCGCCGCCATTGCTTTTTCAGCACGATATTCTTGCGATACACCCAAAATGGCGTTCACCGTGACGATGGCGCTGATGGCAAGCACACTTTTCCATTCGCCCAAAAAGCCCGAAATCACCGCCGCGCCAATCAAGATGAGGACAAGCGGGTCGGTTAATTGCTCAATGAGCAATTCAAGCGGGGTGGTCGTGCCTTTTTCCACCAATTCATTTTTGCCATATTTGGTGATGCGCTTTTGAACTTCGGCATCGGATAAGCCTGTTTCGGCGTTCACCTCAAGGGTCTTATGTAGGTCATGTATCTCTATGGTATGCCATTGAACAGGTGGCGCTGATGTTGTTTCGGGTGACTTGGGTGTCGTCATAGATTCGTTTTTCTCGCCTTTTCGCTAAATTTTTAGGATTTATACTATTCTCCATGTTATGCGATAGAATACAAAACATCCCCCCAAATATGAGGGGATGTTCGCAATATTTTCTCTATTGACACTCATTTTTGTGTGTTAATCTCCAGTTTCGGATTCTAACTCAGTATTTTTGGCGACCATCACAGTGGGTTTAATCACGCCTTCAAGGTCATCGCGCAATGGTTTTGCCATTTTCACCCCACTCCGATAAGCGGCGGCGGCAATGGCATGTGCAATCACGGGTGCAGTGATTATCATGAACAAGCCTAGTGCAATGAACTGCAAGACATTACTAGGTGTGAGGAGTGTTGCCCCTATCAATAAGCCTGCAATACCCAGTGTGGATGTTTTGCCTGCGGCTTGAATCCGCAGATAGACATCAGGCATAATAACCAAACCCAATACACCAACCCCATAAAAAAAGCACCCCGCCAGAATCGCAATCAATCCGATAATCTCAATAATCGTCATCACACATCCCCTCTAGAAAATCCGACCAGAACCAACATAGCGAGCAAGTGCCAATGTACCGACAAAACTGAAGGCGGCAAGGGCAATTGCTACCGAAATCAGTAACGGACTACTCCGAGTAAGGGCGAGTAAAACGACAATTCCCATGAAGACATTGGTGATAGTATCAATAGCTTGAACACGGTCTGCCACCGATGGTCCCTTAATCACACGCCACGCACAAGGGATGAGCAATAAAATCAAGAAGATGAGCGCCATGCTCAATACCGTGAATAATATGGGGTTCATGAGCCGATAATCCTCCTAAAAAATGATAGGCGTTGGGCTTGGGATGCTTGCAATGTTTTTTGTGATTGTTCCGCATCAATACAGTGGACATACATCACACGACAATCACGGTCATATTCAACCACCATCTCGCCTGGGGTGATAGTGATGCTATGGGCGCTTGCTCCCGAAATATATTCGTTCTGAGTTTCATCGCCAATTTCTAACGCGATAATCCCCGGTCGGATGGGGCGCAAACCCAAAACACGCAGGGTCACATCCCAACCAGCTATAGCAACCAACCATAACATATAGATTGAATAGACGAGAAATGTGAAGGCGCGTTGAGGTAATTTGGTCACATCTAATGTAATAGAATCGGAACGCACCGCCAATAAAACAACAATGAATCCCATCACAACACCAATGAGGTAACTCTCAATGCTCACCTGATTGGTCAACATCACCCACACCACCCCAAAGGGTAAGGCAAGGATAAGATAGCTGATGATATTTTTCATCATACACCTCCTAAAACGGCTCGAATATAAATGAGTGGGTCGCTCATTTGCGCCACCGCTAAGGTCGCTATATCCACCAGCGGGCTGGCAAAAATGCCCAACAAAACGCACATACTTACCAGCAGAAATGGAGCGAAGGCGCTATCACCCATGCCCTTTTCTTTGAGTGGGGCGCTATTTTCATCAGGAATTTGCTGAAATATCAATACATAGGTGCGTGTGACATACAACAAGGTTATCATGCCCGCGCCAACAGATAGCGCCAACGGTATCCAACTTTGCGCCGAAATTCCACCTTGTATCAATGCCAATTTGCTAATGAATCCATTCAGCGGTGGCACACCCGCCAATGCCATCCCGCCCAAAAAGTATAAAATCCCGACTAAGGCAAATGGCTTACCTGCGCCAGTGATGTATTTGATTTTGGCAGTTTTCATGGTATTACGGCTAGATACCACCCCGACTAACATCAGCATTGCCGATTTGATGAAGGCATGATTTACTGCGTACACAATTGCGCCGATGAGGGCGATGGGATTGCCCCAACCAATCCCCAATAAAATAAAGCCGATTTGCCCAAAAGTAGAATAAGCTAACATCCGTTTGGCATCATAAGTACGAAGTGCGCCCAAACTGCCAAAGAAAATGCCGATGATGCCCAAAATGATTAACATTTGGTTGATAAGTTCGGCTTCTTCTGTGAAAAGTAGGGTAACAACACGCAACAAACCATATACCCCCACCTTGACCACCACTGATGATAAAACAGCATGGACGGGTGTGGGCGCGGTGGTATGAAAATCGGGTTGCCAAAAGTGAAACGGAAATACCGCACTTTTCACCATAAACACGGCTACCAGCATCACCGCCGCGGCTTGTGCCAACAGGGGGCGCTCCCCGGTTTGAAGAAGACGCGCAATATCGGCAAAGTTGAGGGTGCTAAATGTGGCATATAATGCGGCGATGCCGATGAGTAAAAAGAGTGTGCCAGTGGCGCTAATCATCAGATATTTGATGGCGGCTTCCAGCCCCAGTTTATTATCGGATATGGCTACCAATACCACCGATGACAACACCATCAACTCCAAAAAGACAAACAAGGTAAAAATATCGCCCGTGTAAAAACAGCCGATGAGCGCCCCCCCCATACATAAAAATAGGGGCATAAAAGCAGGGTAAATCACACATCTATCTTTACAGCGCACCGCATATAAAATTCCAGCTGTCACTACCATAGATGACATGGCGGCAAAAATACTACTGAGAAAATCGGCGGTGAGGATAATACCATACGGGGGTTGCCACCCGCCTAAGCGATAGACTTGTACGGCAAGTCGTCCGTCATTGGCTTGGGCAATATCCCAATTTTGCCACAAAATAATTAATGAGCATATCATGCCAATGCTTGAACCCAATAGGGCGACATAGCGTTGGATGAGATTGGTATGACTCGTGAAGCGTGCAACCCCTAATGTTAACACCGCAAAGAACAATGGGATAAAGACTGGACCTAAAACAAGTGGGTTATTGGGCATAAGTGCATCCTTTTATCAGGCTTGTAGATTATTCACGCCATCCGAATCGAGCGTCTTAAAGCGCACCGATGCGACATTAATCAATCCAAGTAACAAGGCAAACGACCCGAAACTGATGACAATTGCCGTCAATAACAAGGCTTGTACCAACGGGTCACTCGGTTGGGCAGGTCGCGGGTTATCGGTTGTACCAATATCACGCGCAATCACTTCCCCATTGTCTAAATAGAGTGGCGATACCCCGTCATCTTTTGGGGCGACATAAGCAGGGACATTACCATCAAAAACACCCACTGCCAAAAAGAAAAAGTTGATGGCGGTGAATAAGATATAAAATCCCATCGCCATTTTAATTAAATCTCGGCGCAACAATTGAAATACACCAAGACCAAACATGACACCTGTGGCAATTGCAAATATCACATTCATGCTATAAGCCCCATTCTTCCAAATCACGCGGATGCGAAATGGCATTCATAATGCTCACCACACCACCAAATACGACCAGATAAATCGCTAACTCAAATACCACGCTGGTGGTTAAGTGCAACCCCGCAGGGGCTTGCCCGCCGTCAAAAGTGATATTCCCAAAAAATGCCCCACCTGTTATCAATCCCAAACCCGCATTAATGAACGCGATGGTAAGACCTGCCACAATCATTCGCCCTGCATGAAGCCAGCGCAAACGCAGGCGTGCCTCGAAATATCCAAATACCACATACCATGAGGCAATCGCCAAGCCACTGACGATACCCGCCGTGAAACCATCGCCAGGGGCGCTACCCCCATATAAAATTTGTGTAAACGACAATAAAAAGGCAAATGGAAGCACAATTTGAGCAACGGAGCGGGTTAATGGGGTGGATAAATTTTCAAACTGATACTTATCGGTCACACGGCGATAATACTCGCGGGTACGTTTGGTGGGGTCTATGTTGATGACCTCTTCCTCTTGGTCGGGAAAGCGTTCTTTAGCCACTTCTTGCATCAATTCATCCATATTTTCGCCAAATAACACCTCGCGCCCAACGGGTAGGGTCATCAGAGTGAGCAAACCCAGCGCAGATATACCGAACACCATAATTTCTATCAAGGTATCGGTACCACGGAAATCGGTGATAATTGCGCCGACCACATCGGTGGCAGTAATTTCGGGATACGCATTTTGCAGATGCCAAGTGCTGATGGGGCGCACAATCTCATCCGCGCTGGCATTTTGAGAGGCGACCAGTTCCATTTGTTCAATGCGACTTTGTCGGTCACTGACAGCGACTAATGCAAATAATCCCACACTAACGCCGATGACAGTGGCAATAATCGCATCACGGATAACCCCTGTTTGCCCCCATTTTTCCGAGCCTTTCCATAAAAGGGCTTGTGCCTCACGCCGTTGGCGCAAACCAATGCGTGCCACCATCAAAATAATCAACACCGTAACGATTGTCTCTACCAACACTTGCACCAACGCCACATCGGGCGCGGGTTCAAGCAAAAATAGCACACCAATAGCATATCCAGATACGCTCAACGCCAAAACAGCCAAAATATGGGCGCGGAGGATAATGGAATAGGCTGTTGCGCCAAGTGCCAAAACAATAGTGACCAATTTCAATATATCACTGGCAGGATCTTGAAAAACAATGGCGATGGGGTGTGTTAATTGGTATCCGCCCAAAAACATCATCCCCGCCACAACACCCATTATCACAATCAGATAATAGCGTAATTTGCCGTTTTGTGTTTTGAGCAATAAATCACCAAATGCTTCGACAGCACCGATGACCCGTGCATAAATCGTAGCGCCTGTGATGAAGCGGATTCCCTCGATTTTCATCCACAATGACCGCAAAATGAACAAGGTCGGCGCACCGATTAATGCCAACAGGCTCAATAGAACCGCGGCGTTAATTTCGGGGGGGATGAGATGTAATTTGGGATTTTTACCCAAAACACCGGTTAATAATGGGTCTAACACGGGTGCAACCAAAACACCAAATAGGAGCGAAGCGGTTGCCAACCCAATTAAGCCGATGTGCATCCCCAATGGGGGGGCATGAAAATGGTCATATTTGCGGTCGGGACGACTGATGAATACATCCCACGCAAATAAAAAGGCGGCGACTCCGTTTAGAATGGCGCTGATGAACACCAGCGCGATGGGAACGCTACCTGCCGTAAGCATGGCATCTAGTAAGTATTCTTTCCCCACAAATCCCAGTAGCGGGGGATAGCCCGCCATTGACAAACCAACGGTGAAGGCAATGGCGGTGGGTATGGGGAGCAAATAGCGTAATCCGCCCAATTCATCCAAGTTGCGCGTGCCTGTGGCATGTTCCACCGTACCCGCCAACATGAAGAATGTCCCTTTATATAAGGCGTGGGCGATAATCCCCAGCGCCGCCGCTTTTAGCCCCTCGCCATGGGGCAACGCGATGAGCGCCACAAATGTCCCCAACATACTGATGGTGGTATATGCCAACATGCCTTTTAGGTCACGCTTGCGGATGGCAAAAAATGCGCCGATGGTCATCGTGGTCAAGCCGATGATGAGCAAGGTATCGTGCCAAAAATCGGTGTTGCCCAGCGCGGGGTACATCCGAAATAACAAATACACACCCGCTTTAACCATCGTTGCCGAGTGTAAATAGGCACTGGCAGGGGATGGTGCGCTCATGGCACCCGGTAGCCAAAAGTGAAACGGGAATTGTGCCGATTTGGTAAACGCACCCAACATAATCAACAAGGTGAAAGCGGGATACCACGCATGAGCGCGTAAAATTTCGCCCGATTCGGCGCTTAATAAATCTGCAAGTTCAAAACTGCCACCCGCCGTACCCATCAGCACCAAACCAGCGATGAGCGCCAAGCCGCCCCCACCGGTGATGATGAGCGCCCGACTTGCGCCGAGCCGTGCATCCTCATATTTTGCGCCTTTGAAGCCGATGAGGAAAAATGAGGTGAGCGAGGTGGCTTCCCATGCGACGAATAACAAAATAAGGTTGCCCGCCATCACTAGCAATAACATTGAGCCAGTGAATGCCGACAGATAGGCATAAAACCGTGCGGTTTCTTTCGGGTCTTCTAAATAGTAGCCCGTGTATAAAAACACAGCGATGCCAATCCCTGTGACGATGAGCATAAACATTACCGTCAGACCATCAATATACCATGTGAATTGCAAGCCCAAGTCTGCAACCCAAGTGATGGTCGTAGAGAAAGCGCCATCTTCTAAAACACGCGGAAGCCAAGTTAGCGATATAATAAACAGTGTCGCCATAATAATCGCTGTCGCCCATGCCCATTGGGTGGGTTTGCCAATCCGTTGCGTGATGGGCAAAGCAAATACCAACGATAACAGAAATGGTGTGAGATTGAGAATGAGTATATCCATTATTGTGTCTTTCTTAACAAAAGTAGGCACATTTGCCTGATTATAACGATGGATAGGGATGAGTTGCAATGCAAAAGGATGAGTCTATGATAAATTTGTTCATAAAAATGACTTATATTGGCATCGTTTTTGTGTTAATGAGTGGTATTTTTGCGCCAACCAATGCACAAACCAGCGCCGATGAGTATCGGTTGGGGTTGGTCACAGCCGTCAATCGCGCCCGCCAAGATAATGGCATACCTACCCTAACCATGAATGATAGCCTAACATCGGTGGCGATGGTCAGTATTGAAACCATTGCCATGACCAACAACAATAACGCCATTTCGCGTGAAAGTGTTCGGCAATTGCTGGATACACGCAATTATCATTATGGTCATCTGTGGTATGTCACCCATTACAACCTAACGCCTGCCGAAGCCGTTGCCGATTGGGTCTCGCGGTATCCGGGCGAAATTTTATCGGGTGTCTACACTGAAATCGGGACAGGATACGCCGAAAATCCATCGGGGGATAGCTATCTGATGCTACTTTTGGCGCGACAGGGTGGATCGGCATTACTCACAGATATGCCCCCCGCCTGCGAAAATCCGATTGCGCCCTACCCCATTAAAGGGCAAGACCTCATCCCACCTCAATTACCTGAACGTGTGGCACAAATCCGCGTCTTGACCGATTTATATGATTCATTGGTGCAAGGTTGGCTGAATGATGCGCTTGTCCCCGGTACCGTG
>JALONZ010000595.1 GCA_025454675.1 Anaerolineae bacterium
CAAACGCGCACAGCATCCGATACCGAAAAAATTCAGAAACAGGTGGAACGCTGGTATAAAGCGCAAGGCGAAACCCTATTCGAGCAGATGATTCATGCCGCAATGTCCCGTTTTGAAAAATTTCCGCTACCTGCATTCGATTGGCGTGTGCGGGTATTCAAAGCGCGGTGGGGCAGTTGTGGGAGCAACCGCGTGATTACGTTGAATACGTATTTGATGCGCTTGGATGTGTCGCTCATCGAATATGTGATTGTGCATGAGCTATGCCATTTGCACGAGATGAATCATGGACGGGGATTTTATGCGCTGATGGATGCGGTCATGCCCGATTGGAAACATCGGCGCAAGGTATTGAAGGGGTATCGGTTGGGATGAATAGCCAAATTTCAAACTCGTGCTACAATAACTCATATAATCAATCTATATAGGAAACGAATCATGAATCTGGTATTGTATAATCCCCCGTCATCTGCCAATAAAAAGCCCATTTTGCCCATGTCACTCCTTGCTATCGGCGCATTGCTCGAAGGTAAACACGACTATGTCATTGTGGACGGCAACCTCGAAGCCGACCCGCTATCGGCACTCGAAAACGCCATCACGCGCACATCCGCCCACGTTTTAGCCGTGACGGTCATGCCCGGTCCGCAATTGGCGAATGCGATTCCCATCTGTAAGGCGCTCAAAGCCAAATTTCCGTCCCTCATCATCGTGTGGGGCGGCTATTTCCCGACACAGCATTATGATGTTGTCCTCAAAGCCGATTATGTAGATTATGTCGTGCGCGGACATGGCGAAGAAGCCTTCATTTCCTTATTAAATATCATTGAACGTGGCGGTTCACCGGTCGCATTGAACGGAATCGCGTATAAAGACGGCGAAACATTAGTCGGAAACGCGCCCGCCGTCATCCCACACCCCGATAAATTACCCGATTTTCCCTATCATCGCGTGGATTTGGGGCGTTATATCCGCAAAACCTTCATGGGTGATAGGACACTCCCACATCATAGCAGTTACGGATGCCCATTTTTCTGCAATTTTTGCGCGGTCGTGAATATGGTCAATGGGCGCTGGTTGGCTCAATCGGCAGAACGCACCGCGACCACCGTCCGCAAATTGGTCACGGAATGGAATCTGAACGCGATGGAATTTTATGATAATAATTTTTTCACCAACGAATCGCGGGTGGCGCAATTTTCTGACCAGATTGCCGATTTGGGGATTTCATGGTGGGGTGAGGGGCGCATTGATACCATGATGCACTATAGCGATGACACATGGAAAAAAATGTCGGATAGTGGCTTGCGGATGGTGTTTTTGGGCGCGGAAAGTGGCAGTGATGAGACCCTGCAACGTATGGATAAGGGCGGAAAAGCCAGCATCCAAAAAACACTCGACATCGCTGAAAAAATGGCGCGATACAACATCGTCCCAGAAATGTCATTCGTAGTCGGCAATCCGCCCAATCCTGATAAAGATACCGAACAAACCCTATCGTTCATCCGCAAAGTGAAACAAATTAATCCGCGCACCGAAGTGATTATTTATGTGTATACGCCCGTCCCGTTATCAGGTGAACTGTATGACCAAGCCCGCGCCGAAGGATTCGCCTTCCCTGAGACGCTAGAAGGGTGGGTGAGTGATGAGTGGCAAGATTTTGTGCAACGCCGTAGCGCCAATATGCCTTGGATGAATGACCCCATCCGCAAGCGCGTGCGGAATTTTGAGCGCGTGTTGAATGCTTATTACCCCACCAGCACCGATATTAAATTGAGCGGGGCAAAACGCGCCTTATTGCGGGGCATCAGCGCCGTGCGTTATCACACCCAATTTTATACCAATCCGATTGAATTGCGGGCGTTGCACAAACTGCTCAAATATCAACGCCCAGAGACGACCAGCTTTTAGGATGAGGATGGTGTATGATGACACTTAATAATGATTCACCAATTGATTTTGTTAGCGATTATGTCACCTTACAATGGCTAGATGATAAGCGAATTGTATTTTTTTGTGTGAATAGCTCTAAGCGAAAAGAAATTGAAGCATGGGCGGATAAAGTTGAACAGGTTGTCAAAAATTGGCAACCTGATAGACCATATTGCGCCCTCTATGATATGACCAAAGCCATTTTATCTCCATATGGTAAAAAACGAGCAATCGAATTAATCAAATTATTGGAAGATACCCGTCTAAAGGGGCGCTATGCGGTGGTTGTCGCAGATAATGTGTTTGGGCAGACCATTGCCATGTTTGTTAATTTTACCCTGCGCCCCAAAGCCAATACACTATTTGTACCATTGCCATGTTTGTTAATTTTACCCTGCGCCCCAAAGCCAATACACTATTTGTCGGTAAGACGTTCACCTCGCGCGAGGTGGCACTCGCTTGGTTGCGCGAACAATTTTAGACGGGTGCGCTACGTAAGCCTAATCGTTATTTGGCATAGATATAAATCAATGTTACAATTTATAACAAATTGTGTTGAATTGATGAAAGTGGTTTATATCATGCGTAAAAATCCTATTTTAATGCGATTATGGCTCATTTTGTTGGTCGTGAGCGCAAGTTTATTTAGTTTGAACATCACTTTTGCCCAAACCGATACCGATGGTGATGGGTTTAATGATAATGTGGATGACTGTCCCAATGTGCGCGGGACGGCACGCGGATGCCCCGATGCTGATGGCGATGGTTTTCATGACCGCGAAGATGAATGTCCTGACCAAGCAGGTACGGCGCGGGGTTGCCCTGATGCTGATGGCGATGGGCGTGGGGATATTGTGGATGACTGCCCAAACACACCAGGCAATGTGCGCGGATGCCCTGATGGGGATGGGGATGGGTTTCATGACCGCGAAGATGAATGCCCCAATCAAGCAGGTACGGCGCGGGGTTGCCCCGATGCCGATGGCGATGGACGCGCGGATGTGGTGGATGACTGCCCAAACACAGCGGGCAATGTGCGCGGATGCCCTGATGGGGATGGGGATGGGTTTCATGACCGCGAAGATGAATGCCCGAATGTGGCGGGGAATGTGCGCGGTTGCGTGGATACCGATGGCGATGGTCGTCCTGATGTCGCCGATGATTGCCCAACGGTCGCGGGGACGGTGCGCGGTTGCCCACCCACCAATACCCCCCAACCAACCACCGCAACGCAGAATACCAACCCAAATACTGGGCAAATCACGCCCACACCAACCCCAACATCTGATAGTGCCATCGTTGTGCCTGTCACATGCGAATTGATACCCAATTCCGATGATGCGGTGTTGATTTATGAAGCGCCATCATCCGAATCGGGTGTGGTGGGCGTGTTGGATGAGTCGCTTGATTATACCGTCTATGGTGTGCAATCCCCCGATACATGGTATTGGCTCGATTTGGGGTGGGTTCAAGGCAGTTTGGTGAGCCTGATAGGGGATTGTGGTCATCTGACCGCGTTTGATGTGCCGATGGTCAGTCTGGATGAACAGGTCATTATCAATATCGCCGATGTGAATATTCCTCGCGCCCAAATTTCGTGCGCGTATGTGATTGAATTGGGCGATACCTTTTGTTTTTATAAAATGCCCGTCCCGACGGATGAAT